>DATIAI010000609.1:0-4165 GCA_035458065.1 Algoriphagus sp.
AGCTGTTCCCCTTTTTGAACTTTGATCATCAGATGATAATCTCCCAAACCGGTGACTTTGAAAACCCCAAAAGGCATGTAATCAGTTTTTGCAGATTCCACCATGGTCTGGTAAATCTCTTCTGTGGTGGCATCGAAGCTGGCCTCGTCGCCTTTTCCCTCCACAGACAAATCCAAAATTGAGTGAACTCCGAATTTGGCCAGGTGCTTACAAGCTTGAATGCTTTCCGCGATGGTTTCTCCCCCGCAGAAATGCCCAAACATGGTTCGTTTCATGATTCCTTTGACAGGAATCTTGAGTTTAAAGGCCAAATTGGCCAAGCCAATGCCCAGGTCAGAAATCAGATTATTGTTAAGCGTGGCAAAAATCAGGTACATTTTCCTGAGTTCGGCGGTACTCTTGGAAGCAAAAGCTACTTCCAGGTTCTCGAAAGAAATATTGGGCAAAACGGGCATATCGCTCAAATAAGGTGGCAAAGATATCAAAAAAACCTCTTGGACAGGGAGTTTGTTGCCAGAATTGACTTGAGATTGGTAGCGAATTTCATTCAGTCACAATTGAAAAAGATTCAATTGAAAGGCCCAGATGCTGACAAATTTCAAATTAATCCAGTTGAAAATTCAAAATCCATTCAAAGCTTTAGATAAGGAGCACGTAATTGACCACAGATTTTCATTCTTTCATTTTGGCTTTCCATATATTTGAAAGATTTCATTAAAATAATTAACAGAATTTAAATACTAAATCTTAACAGAAAACAGAACATACTTCTGTATCAGTTTTAAAAATTCAACTTTTTGGAGAAAAATCAAGAAAATCAGGTCTTAGTTACTGATTAATCAAAAATTTCTCGAAAAATTAATTTTGTTTTTAAGCTTCCGCCTTTTACTTTTGAAACATGTTAATCACAGCAGCGATCTATTTTACCTTCTTTTACTTTTACTTTCGAAGCGAAAATCGAATCGGAGCTGTGTACTGCCTAGCCAAAAACTAAAAGAAAATAAACACACAAAAGCCCGATTCGAAAGAGTCGGGCTTTTTTCATTTCAAACGCTCAGAACTATGAAGCCGCACAAACAAATCAAAGATTGGGGAATGGGATTGACCACCCCGCTGATCATCGCAGGACCTTGCTCCGCTGAAACTCCGGAACAGATCGAACAGATCTGTAAGGAAATGAAAGAAGAAAACATGATTCCTCAGGTGTTCAGAGCCGGAATCTGGAAGCCAAGAACTAGACCCGGATCTTTTGAAGGTGTGGGTGAAGAAGGCTTGAAGTGGATGGAAATCGTCCGTCACCACCTCAACATCCCGATCACTGTAGAAGTTGGAAACGCTTCTCACGTAGAATTGGCGCTCAAACATAAAATAGATGTGCTTTGGATCGGTGCCAGAACTACCGTCAATCCATTTGCAGTGCAAGAAATTGCCGAAGCCCTTCGTGGAGTAGACATTCCGGTGATGGTGAAAAACCCGATGAACCCAGATCTTGAACTTTGGATGGGTGCATTGGAAAGAATGTACGCTGTTGGCATCGACAAACTGGCGGCTATTCACCGAGGTTTCTCTGACGCTTATGACAAGCGATACAGAAACAAACCAAACTGGTCCATGCCGATTCACCTGAAGCGTGAGTGGACTGGAATGGAAGTTATCAATGACCCTTCTCACATCGTGGGAAGAAGAGACGGCCTGCTTGAAGTAGCCCAAAGTGCGATGAACTTCGGCCTGGACGGCCTGATGATCGAAACTCACCACGATCCTGACAAAGCTTGGTCTGATGCCAAGCAACAAGTGACGCCTGCCAGACTGAAAGAAATGATCAGCTCCATTGATTTCAAGGAATCTTTGGAATCCATGAAGCCAGACGAGAAGCTGCAGGATCTTAGAAGAGCGGTTGATCACCTAGATGATCAATTGCTGGACATCCTTCAAGAAAGATTTGCTGTGATTGACCAGATCGGAGCACATAAGCGTGAGCACCACCTAACCGTATTTCAGTCCGACCGCTGGAAAGATGTGATGGAAAGCCGCACCAAGAAGGGCGTTGCCAAGCATCTGAGCGAAAAATTTATGAAGGAGTTGCTTTATTCTATTCATGAAGAATCGGTAAAGCGTCAGGAAAAGCAACTTCGTGAAGGAGAACCTTTGAAAAAATAAATCTGCTCTCAAACCCGGAAGGCAGTCCCTCTTGGCGACTGCTTTCCTTACCTTTAGACCAGTATCAAAATCCTACCCACTTTGGATCCCGTCATTTTCACCTCAGAAGCTAAAGACACTCTTTCCGCCGTTTTAGCTCAACTTTCTTTTTCAAGATTGGTCGTTTTGACCGACTCCAATACCCAATCCAATTGCCTTCCGTTACTGGGCACAGATTTACCCGAAGAGACGCTATTCATCAGTGTCACTCCGGGGGAAATTCATAAAAACCTGGAAACATGCTCTTTGATATGGAGCAAAATGACTGAAGCAGCATTGGATCGCAAGGCCATTATGGTAAATCTCGGAGGTGGCGTAATTACGGATATGGGTGGTTTTTGCGCTAGCCTTTACAAAAGAGGAATCCGATTTATCAATATGCCCACCACCTTACTTTCTCAGGTAGATGCAAGTGTGGGAGGAAAATTGGGAATTGATTTCCAAGGATTTAAAAACCATCTGGGAGTTTTCAATGAACCTGAGACGGTGATTATTGCTCCGAAATTTCTAGAAACCTTATCCAAAGCTGAGCTTAGATCCGGATATGCCGAAATTTTGAAGCATGGACTGATACGGGACAAGGACTATTTCTCAAGCCTGAAATCAACCAACTGGGAAGGTCAGGGTTGGGAAAAGCTGATTTATCATTCTGTCGCGATAAAAAACGCTGTCGTTACTGCCGACCCCAAAGAAGCAGGACTCCGGAAAATCCTAAACTTCGGACACACCATCGGACACGCATTTGAATCATTTTTCCTGGACACTCCCAATCACCTTCTCCATGGAGAAGCGATCGCTTTGGGAATGATCTGTGAGGGATTCCTTTCTTTTCAAAAAGTGGGATTCAGCTACGAAGAATTGGACCAAATGAGCAAAATGCTGCTTCAGATTTACGGGAAAGTAGATTTTTCGGTAAATGAACTTGACCCGATTTTGGATCTATGCCTACAGGACAAAAAGAATGAAGGCAGCACATTGATGTTTTCCCTTCTCACTTCTATTGGCGATTGCACTTATAATATTCCTGTCAACCGGGAAGAAATCAGGGAAGCAATCATTCACTATCACAACCTAAAAACGGCCTGAGCCTTGACTACTCAAACCATGACTTTACTTCGCCTAAGCCAAACTAGCGAATTTAACCCTACCCGAATACCGCTCCCCTCTTCCAAAAGTGAATCCAATCGAGCTTTGGTGATCGATGCATTGACGGAGGGAGAAAATAAAATCACCAACCTGGCAGAAGCCCGCGACACCCAAACCATGATCAGGTTGCTGAAAAGCAATCCTGCAGTTTTTGATGTGTTGGATGCCGGTACGACAATGCGATTTTTGACGGCTTATGCCGCGGTGACAAACCAGAAAAAAGTCATGACCGGAACAGCCCGTATGTGCGAGCGTCCGATCGGGATTTTGGTGGATGCGCTGAGAACCATCGGTGCCGACATCCATTATTTAAATGCTGAAGGCTATCCTCCCCTCGCTATTCACGGACTTCCTGAGCAAAAGTCTGACAAGGTGAAAATCCGAGGAGATGTTTCCAGTCAGTACATTTCTGCTATGCTGATGATCTCTCCGATTCTACCTCAGGGTTTGGAAATCGAGTTGGAAGGCAAAGTCGGCAGCCGGACTTACATCGAAATGACTCTGGACTTGATGGCTCAGTTTGGAGTAAAATACACTTGGGAAGGCAACAAAATCAAAGTTCCTCACCAAGCCTATCAGCCTACAACTTTTGCTGTGGAAAGCGACTGGTCTGGTGCAAGCTATTGGTTCAGCTTGTTGGCTTGCGCGGACTCTGGGGCACTTTTTCTGGAAGGTTTGAAAGAAAACAGCCTTCAGGGAGATTCGGCGATTGTCGAAATCATGGATCATCTCGGAATCAAAAGCACTTTTGAAAAAGGCGGAGTTCTTTTAAAAAAACAAGCTGTGAAAGGACTGAAAAAATGGGATTTCACCCACTGTC
>DATIAI010000610.1:0-4048 GCA_035458065.1 Algoriphagus sp.
AAGCCAGGCAGCTAATTTTGAGTCATACCCTGAGTCAGTCGATGCCCGGGATGTGCCTGAGAACTTGAAAGGTTTGCGGACGATGTTCCTGGCATTTCATCATTTCAGTCAGGCTGATGCCATTCAAATTCTCCAAAATGCTGTCAATTCCAATCAGCCCATTTTGATTGTGGAAGGGCAAGAACGCTCAGTTCCGAGTTTTTTGGCGATGTTTTTTTCTCCATTGACAGTTCTTTTTACCACGCCGTTTATCAAACCCTTTTCACTGGAAAGAATCATATTCACTTACCCGATTCCTTTGGTACCACTTTTTGTCTGGTGGGATGGTATGATTTCCAGTCTCCGAACCTATTCTGTTTCAGAGATGGAAGACCTGATTTCGAAAGTCAAAGACCGGGACAACTTCGAATGGAAAACCGGTAAGGTAAAATCCGGCCCAGGCTATTTGCTTTTCCTGAGCGGGAGTCCCAAGTACTAAATCCTCTCCCCTACCCAGTCCACAATCAACTTCATTACTTCCTCCCGATCAGAGTCATTAATCAATTCATGGTATCCTCCATGAAAAATCTTAAAAGTCTTGTCGGTCGATTTGGCTTTTTGGGCTAGCAGCTGCGATCCTTTGGGATTTGTCAGTCGGTCCGCATCTCCATGGATAAGGAGCAAAGGAAGGTCAAAACTTTCAGCTTTACTCTGGATAAACTGCATCATTTGATACAGTTCATAACCTGTCCGAGCCGGGATATTTTCCTGATAAACCAAGGGATCTGTTTTGTATTTTTCAACTTCTTCCGGAATCCTGGAAACTCCGGCAACGTCAAGTTTCAAGACTTTGTACTTAGGTAAAAGTTTATTGATCAAACCTGAAATCGTAATCAAAAGGTAGGATGTTCCTTCTGCTTCTTTGATCGCCGGAGAACTCAAAATCACTCCTGCAGCTTGTGGTTTATATTTCAAAACATAAGCCGCCACAAGTCCGCCGCCCATGCTGTGTCCATAGAGAAAAGCCGGAAGTCCGGCCAGGTAGTTTTTGGCTTTCCCAAAAAGCACATCGATGTCCCTGAGATAATCTTCATAAGAATCAAAATAGGCTGTAGGCTTTCCGTCGGCCGACTTTCCATGCCCTCTTCCGTCAAAGGTGAAAACCGCTACGCCCAGGTTATTCAGTTTGGCAACTATCGCCCCATATCTCCCGCTGTGCTCTCCCAATCCGTGCACCAGCAATAGACTTGCCTTCGGAGTTTCGGGAAGCCAAGCCTGAAGATAAAGTTTTAGGCCGTCGTGGGCCGTGTAGGATGATTCGAAGTGGGACATGGATGGAGATTCTTTTTGATTAAATTTAGAAGTATGCCGACCATATTCAACCAAAATGGGTTCAGATTCTTCTTTTACAGCAATGACCATTTGCCAAAGCACGTACACGTTGAAAAATCCGGCAAGACGGCCAAGTATAATTTGAATCCTATAGAACTGGTGGTGTCGAAAAAATTTTCAGCCGCTGAATTGCGGGATATTCGTATTTTGATCCAAGATAATTTAAAACTGATAGAACATCGCTGGGATGAGTACTTTAACTAACCTTAAATCGAACCAAGCTATAAACCTCTCTTTTTCAAAAGAAAAGATGATCATCTTCATGGAAGATGGCAGAGAAATTGGAATTCCGTTGGAATGGTTTCCCCAACTTAGAGATGCAACTTTAGAGCAGTTGGAAAATTGGAGATTCATCGGGAATGGCGAAGGAATTCATTGGGAAGATTTGGATGAGGATTTATTAGTCAGCGAGTTAGTTTCTTAATTAAATAACCAAACCAAGACTCAGAATTTACATTCTCGAGTCTTTTTTATTTTACATCTATGAAAATGCTTCAAAGAACTATTTACACATTCCTTTTTTCTTTTGTGCTGCTATGCTCGGCATTGGCACAATCAGGCCTTTCAACAGAACGCCTTGCCCGATATGACGCCTATTTCCAAAAAGAAATCAATGAAGGCCGACTACCGGGAGTAGTAACCCTAGTTTACAAAAACGGGGAAAAAGTCCACGAGTCTGCTTTAGGCTACAGCGACATTGCTGCCAAAAAACCGATGCGAACGGATCAGATTTTCTTTATCCAGTCCATGACCAAGCCGGTTATTTCCACAGCCTTCATGATGCTTTATGAGGAAGGACATTTCTTTTTGAACGATCCTATATCCAAATATTTGCCCGAGTTCAAGGAAATGATGGTGGTCAAAGATCCAAAAATCGGAAGCTCTTCCGGACTTGAGCCTGCAAAATCCCAAATCACAATTGCCCAGGTTTTGAGTCATACTGCCGGATTTTTGCACGGGATCGGCCCGACAAAACTGGATGAGGAAGTTCGGGAGGCGATCTACATGTCGGGTCCAAAAACCATAGAGGAACGGGTGAAAGCATTGGCCGCACAACCGTTGGCAAGTCATCCTGGAGAAAAGTGGAACTACTCCGCTTCTCCGGATATTCTTGCCCGACTGATCGAAGTATTTTCGGGAATGAGCCCGGCAGAATTTTTAAAAACCCGACTTTTTGATCCGCTTGGCATGAAAGACACGGGATACAATCTGACAGAAGGCCAAACACCAAGAATGACTCAGCTTCATAATTTTGACGATACCGGAGTTTTGGTGAAATCCGAAAGACAAACCCCGACTTCCGGAAATACAGTTTTTGGAGGAACCCACGGGCTGTTTTCCACCCCACAAGACTATTCACTTTTTGCCAGAATGATGCTAAATGGCGGAGAATGGAATGGAAAGCGCTACCTCAGCTCGAAAACCATTGAAATTATGGCCATGAATCAGAGTGAAGACCTTTTCCAAGATCCCGGAAAAGGTTTTGGATTCGGCTTTGCAGTGGTAGATGATTTGGCCGATACCAAAGCATTGGGTTCTGAGGGCACATTTTACTGGAGCGGGGCTTATTGCACCTATTTCTTCATAGATCCAAAGGAAGAAATGGTTGCCATTTTCATGACGCAGGTGAATCCATTCTCTTCGTATTACGAAAACAAATTCCGACAAATGATCTATCAGGCGATCGAATAACAGCATCAAAAACCTACAAAAAAGCCAGTCCGATGATTTTTCTCATTATTTTAAGAGAAAGGAACTGCTTAATTTACCTTCCATCAGGAACTAAAAACCATGAGTAAAAAAAGCCCGCTAATTAGAACAATTGGATTTATCCAGTTTCTTTTTCTTGGTTCATTTCTCATTTTTTCCTGCGGAAAAACAGAATCTGAAACAGTTTTCCCCCAAAAACAGGCTCTAACCGAATCTGTATATGCCTCTGGACTGGTAAAGGCAAAAGACCAATACGAAGCCTTTACCTTAGCAAGCGGACCGATTCAGGATATTTACGTGGAAGAAGGAGATACAGTAAAAGTCGGAACACCCATTCTGAAAGTTTTCAGTGAGCGTGAAATCCTGAGCAGGGAAAGTGCCCAGCTTTCCCAATCCTATGCTGACTTGAAAGAAAATCAATCCAGACTTAGAGATTTGGAACTTGCGATTGACTTGGCGAAAAGCAAAATGCACAATGATTCCCTGCTTTTAGCCAGGCAAAAAAATCTTTGGTCCAAAGGCATTGGCAGTGCTGTTGAGCTTGAGCAGCGGGAATTGGCTTTTCAAAACTCCAAAACTTCCTATCAATCGTCCGTACTCCGGTATAGTGATTTGAAACGGGAAATCGAATTCAATTCCAAAAGTGCCTCAAAAAACCTCGCCATCAGCGATGTGCTGGTTGGAGAATACATTCTCAAAAGCAATATCGACGGAGTTGTCTTTTCAATCCTCAAAGAAAAAGGAGAAATGGTGAGCCCACAAACTCCGCTGGCCATTATCGGAAGTGCCAATGAATTTCTTCTGGAACTTCAAGTTGACGAATATGATATTTCCAAAGTGGAAGTGGGACAGCTCGTCATGGTTTCAATGGACAGCTTTAAGGAGCAGGTCTTTGAAGCAAAGGTTGTTCGGATTTATCCGATCATGGATTCCAGATCCAAGAGTTTCACTGTAGAGGCGATTTTCA
>DATIAI010000611.1:0-8518 GCA_035458065.1 Algoriphagus sp.
CTTTTTCTTATTTGCTTGAATCAAAACTTTTAAACTCTAATGTTCACCTGGTTGAAATTGAATCTCAATTAGAACTAAAAATTCAACAATTTTAAAAAATGGTTTAAAAAATAGTTCAATCTCTATAAAATACGTCGATGAACTTAAATGTTTGTCCATTAAACAATCCTTTGTCACTCAGCTTAAGATCCGGGATCACCAGCAAAGCCATAAAGCTCAGCGTCATAAAAGGGGAATTGAGTTTAGATCCCATTTGCTTAGCCATGCGGTCTATTCGGGTATAGGCTTCGGCGACATCATAACCATCGGAGGCAGACATGATCCCCCCGACCGGAAGAGGAAGGATTTCCTCCCGATCTCCAGAGACAGCCGACACTCCGCCTTTTGCATTGATGATCAGATTGATGGCCTTGCAAATCGATTCATTATCCAATCCTACAGCAATGATATTATGTGAATCATGTCCAACTGATGAAGCAATGGCGCCTGACTTTATTCCAAAGTTTTTGATAAAAGCAACAACAGGAGGGGCGTCCTGATAGCGGTTGACCACTGCAATTTTGAGAATGTCTTTTTCGGGATTGGATTCCGCAAAACCGTCCCGAATCAAAATTTCTCCCTCGATCTCCGGCGTAATCAATTGTCCGTCCAAGGCTTCGATGACTCTTACTTTTGTGTAAGACGCGGATAGCTGAAAATCTTCCGGTTTTTTGAGCGAGGTGTAGAAATTATTGATGACCTCATTTTTGACTCGAGGAATCAGCGTCTTTCCGTTTTCGGCTACTTTTTGTCCTTGAATATAGGTGGCAATGACATCAAACTTTTCCAGATCCTTGACCAGGATAAAATCCGCTGGATCACCCTCTCGGAGTTGACCTACCGGTAAGGAATAGTGAGCGATCGGATTGAGGCAAACTGCTCTCAGCACATCAAACAGGTCTTTTCCTTTGGCCACAGCTCGTGCAGCGAGTTCATTGATATGTGAGACCGCAAGATTGTCCGGATGCTTGTCATCTGAGCATAACATAATCATATCCGGATAGGCATCGATCAGATCGATCAAAGCTTCGAAGTTTTTGGCTGCGGAACCTTCGCGAATGGAGATTTTCATCCCTAGTTTGATTTTGCCCAAAGCTTCCTCATACGTAAAGCACTCATGATCCGTGCTTGGACCGGCGGAAACGTATTTTTCTGCCAATTCGTCCATAAGACCTGGCGCATGTCCATCGATGGGTTTGCGGTACTTCTGAGAAATTCGGATTTTCTCCATGACTACGGGATCTCTGTTTACCGTTCCTGGCCAGTTCATCATCTCAGCGAGGTAGAGGATTTCCGGTCGGCTCATCAGGTTTTCGATGTCTTTGGAGTTTATTTCTCCTCCAGCAGTCTCAAAGGGAGTTGCGGGTACACAAGAAGGTGCGCCGAAGAAAAAATGAAAAGGTACCTGCTTGCCATTTTCGATCATGTATTCAACACCGGCCATTCCACAGACATTGGCAATTTCATGCGGATCGGAGATGGTAGCTACGGTTCCATGAACCACAGCTAGTCGGGCAAATTCGGAGGGCACCAGCATGGAGGATTCCACATGGACATGTGCGTCAATAAAGCCGGGCATGAGAAAAGGGAGCGATTCATCGGTCCTGATTTCTTGGATTGTTTGGATTTTTCCGTCTGCAATTTCGATAGAAACCGGATAAATTTTTCGGTTTGGAATGTCGACAAGGTTTCCTTTGATATTCATAATAAGATGTTCAAAAATCAGTGAATTTCAAGGCGATTAATGGCCTAGACATTCACGTTTGGAGGGAAGGTTTGGATTAAAACTACTATATTTGCCCAAAATTAAGCAGCAAACCAATTCAGGTTTTTTTAATGGGGAAAATCGTCATTGCCATAGATGGTTACTCAGGTTGTGGGAAAAGTTCGACAGCCAAAGCAGTAGCCAAAGATTTAGGGTTTACCTACATTGATTCTGGAGCGATGTACCGGGCAGCAACCTTACATTTTTTGAACAACTATTTGTCTGCCGCAAATCCCCACGATGTCGAAAAAGGATTGAAAACTCTGGAGATTTCCTTTCACCTAAATCCTGAAACCAACAAACAGGAAACCTACCTCAATGGACTTAATGTGGAAGACGAAATCCGAACTATGCGGGTGTCTGAGTACGTTAGCCAAATTGCGACCATCAAAGAAATCCGAAAAGAGCTTGTCGCTCAACAGCAACGTTTGGGAAGAAAAAAAGGAGTGGTGATGGATGGCAGGGATATTGGGTCAGTTGTATTTCCGGATGCTGAACTGAAAGTGTTCATGACAGCCGATCTGGAAACCAGGGCAATTCGTAGACAGCAGGAATTGCTTGAAAAGGGCGACTTGGTTGAGTTGGAACAGATCAAGTCCAACCTGGCCGAGCGGGATAGAATTGATTCTTCAAGAGCCGAAAGTCCATTAAAAAAAGTACCGGACGCTGTTGAAATAGATACAAGTAATCTCACTTTTGAAGGTCAGGTGGCCATGATAGTCCAGTTGGCCAAAGAGGTGATCGAAAAAGAAAAAGCATATGCAGGTAACCATAGATAAAAATTCTGGCTATTGTTTCGGAGTCGAATTTGCCATCAAAATGGCCGAGGATGAAATGGAAAACAGCGAACAGCTGTATTGCCTGGGCGACATCGTTCACAATGATATGGAGGTTAGCCGGCTGAGAGCAAAAGGACTGGTCGTAATTGACCGTGAGCAGCTTCAGGATTTGACCAATTGCAAGGTGCTGATCAGAGCTCATGGTGAGCCGCCAGAGACTTATAAAACCGCAATTGAAAACAACATCGAGCTCATAGATGCTTCCTGTCCTGTAGTGCTCAAACTTCAGCATCGGGTTAAAAACGCCTTTGACAAAATGGAACGTGAGAATGGGCAGATCGTCATATATGGAAAAAAAGGCCACGCAGAAGTCATCGGTTTGACCGGTCAAACTCTCGAAAAAGCAGTAGTTGTGATGGATGATGCGGATTTGGAAAAGATCGATTTCAATCGCCCAGTGACACTTTTCAGCCAAACCACCAAAAGTACCAAGGGCTTTTACCAGCTTTCCCAGAAAATCGAAGACCGGATCAAATCCACCAAAGGTGAACTTACCGAGGTGGACTTCAATGCCAATGATTCGATCTGCCGACAGGTGTCTAACCGAGAACCTCAATTGCAGAAATTCGCTCAGGATAATGATGTGATTCTTTTTGTTTCGGGGAAAAAAAGCTCCAATGGAAAAGCCCTGTATCAGGTGTGTCTTGGCGAAAATCCAAGAAGTTATTTCATCGAAAACGAAACAGAGTTGGATCCCGAGTGGTTTCATTCCGGAGATAAAGTCGGGATTTGCGGCGCTACATCTACACCGATGTGGCTGATGGAGCAGGTCAAATCTTATGTGGAAGGATTGGAAGAAAGAATCTTACAACCCTGATTCCAGGTTCAAAAATCACCGCCTGTCCACAGTATTAAAAGATCGAACAATTAATGTGACATAAGCACCATTTCAAAAAGGTTTTTCTTTAGATTTGGGGCGTTTTTCAAAAGCTCATAGTTCAAAAACAGATATGTCTAAAATAGTGAAGCTTAAGAAAGGATTTGACATCAAAATGGTAGGAAAGGCCTCGCAAGAGATTGCCAATTTTGCCCCTGCTCAAACTTTCGCTATTAAGCCAACAGACTTTGTAGGATTTCAGCGTCCGAAAGTCCTTGTCAATGAAGGAGATACCGTAAAAGCCGGAACTCCGATCCTGATCGACAAAGCCCTGGATCAGGTCATCTACGCAGCGCCTGTATCAGGTGAGATCGTTGAGATCAAAAGAGGTGACAAAAGAAAGCTTCTTGAAATCAAAATCCTGGCTGACAAAACCATCACTCACCACAATTTTGGAAAAATCGACCTAAACCAAGACAGAGATGCTTTGGCTGCAAAGTTGGCATCCACCGGTGTATGGCCAAACATCATCCAGAGACCTTTCGGAATTGTGGCAAATCCTGCTGACACTCCAAAGGCTATTTTCATTTCGGCTTTTGATACTCATCCTTTAGCTCCGGACTACGGTTTTACTCTTCAAGGCGAAGAAAAGTATTTTCAAGCCGGAATCGATGCTCTTGCAAAACTGACCAAAGGAAAAGTTCACCTCAATGTGGACGGTTCCAAACCAGTACCTGGAGTTTTCTCTGGAGTGAAAAATGCCCAGACTAATCAGTTTTCAGGCCCACACCCAGCCGGAAACGTGGGAGTTCAGATCCATCATATCGATGCTATCAACAAAGGCGAGATCGCTTGGACAGTTAGCCCAGTTGGAGTGGTTCAGATCGGGAAAGCAGTTTTGGAAGGAATTTATGATGCTTCCAAAACAATTGCTGTAACTGGTTCTGAATTGACCAAAGCCGCGTATGTTAAGACTTTCGTTGGAGCTAATGTTTCCTCTTTTGTAAAAGGAAACCTCAATTCAGGACACGTGAGAGTAATCTCCGGAAACGTTCTGACCGGTGAGAAAATCAATCTTGAAGGATTCCTTGGTTTTTATCACAACCAAATCACTGTAATCCCGGAAGGTGATTACTATGAATTCCTTGGGTGGGCAAAACCTACTGCATCCAAACTCAGCTATCATCGTGCACTCGGACTTTTGTCTTTCCTGACTCCAAATAAAGAGTTTGTGCTTGACTCCAATTGCAGAGGTGAAGAACGTGCATTTGTACAGACCGGAGTATTTGAGTCTGTGACCCCGATGGATATTCTTCCGGTGTATTTGTTGAAAGCCATCATGGCAGAAGATTTCGATGAAATGGAGGAATTGGGAATCTATGAGGTCGTGGAAGAGGACTTGGCACTTTGCGAGTTTGTGGACGTGTCCAAGCATCCTGTGCAGGAGTTGGTAAGAAAAGGTATAGAATTAATCCAATACAGTTAATCCAAATGAAGTTTCTAAGAGATTTAATGGACAAGCAGCGTCCTCTTTTTGAAAAGGGAGGAAAGCTTGAGAAGTTTTATTATGCATTTGAGGCGGGAGAAACTTTCCTTTTCTCCCCTAATCATACTACCGGAATCAAAGGCGCCCAAGTGAAGGATGCCATTGACCTGAAGAGAATGATGATCACTGTGGTGATTGCCATGATTCCATGCCTTCTATTCGGTATTTACAACACCGGCCACCAAAGCCTTTTGGCTACAGGTGAAACTGCGGGTTTGTGGGAAAACTTCGGTGATAAGGCAATTATCGGTCTTACCTTAGTTCTTCCGATTATCATCGTAGCCTATGCTGCCGGTGGTTTGGTGGAGGCGGTTTTTGCGGTGATCAGAAAGCACCCGATCAACGAAGGCTTCCTTGTTACAGGGATGTTGATTCCTTTGGTTATTCCTGCTTCTACTCCTTTATGGCAAGTAGCATTGGCCACAATTTTCGCTGTGGTGATCGCAAAAGAAGTATTTGGCGGTACCGGAATGAATATTTTGAACGTCGCCATGACAGCAAGAGCATTCTTATATTTCGCATACCCAGCCCAGATTTCAGGTGATCAGGTTTGGACCTACCTAGGAGAAAAGACAGCAGTTGATGGCTTTTCAGGAGCTACAGCACTTGCAGTAGTTTATGACGCAGGAGTACAAAAAGTAAATGCTGTGGAAGCTTTAAACAATCATAATTCAGTTTTGGGAGATGGTATGTTCAGCTTTGCAAACATGTTTATGGGTTGGATCCCAGGATCTATCGGTGAAACATCCACCTTGATGTGTCTGATCGGTGCTGCAATTCTTATCGGTACTGGAGTAGCAAGCTGGAAAATTATCGTTTCCGGATTTGCAGGTGCTTATGTGATGGGATTGGTAATGAATCTATTGGCAGTCAATGAATACATGGCTTTGCCTCCTCAATACCATTGGGTAATGGGTGGCTTGGCTTTCGGCATTGTCTTCATGGCAACTGACCCGGTATCCGCAGCTCAGACCGAAACAGGAAAGTGGATTTATGGATTTTTGATCGGGGTATTTACGATCATCATCAGAGTTACCAATCCGGCATACCCTGAGGGTATAATGCTAGCCGTTCTGTTTATGAACGTCGTGGCACCATTGATCGATTATTATGTAGTAAAGGCAAATAAAACAAGGAGGCTACAACGTGCAACAGTCTAATACTTATGTAATTGTTTATTCCGCTGTTTTGACCGTTATCCTGGGACTTTTGCTCTCAGGCTCGGCTCAGGTATTGGGCCCATGGCAGCAGGAAGCTATCGCTTTGGATAAGAAAAAGCAGATTTTGGGTGCAGTAATCAGCGCAGAAGAGATCGCCGCAATGACTCCTGAGCAGGTCAATCAGTTTTACGCTAATAATATTGCGTCAACAGTAGTAGACATCACTGGAAAAGAAATTACTGAAGGTGGTGTAACTGCGGAGAAAGTTGAAGTCGCAAAAGATTACAAAAAGCCTGCTGATCAAAGATCCTATCCGGTTTATATCTATCATGCAGATGGCAATCCCTCTGATGTGAAGTCTTACATTTTCCCACTCTATGGAGCAGGCCTTTGGGATGCGATCTGGGGCTATATTGCCTTGGATACAGATATGAATACCATCGGAGGTATTACTTTGGCTCACGCTGGTGAAACTCCCGGTTTGGGTGCAAGAATAACTGAGGGTGAAGTGCAGGCCAGGTATATTGGTAAGCAAATCTTTGATGAATCAGGTCAGTTGGTAGCTGTTCAAATGATGAAAGGGGAAGGAAAAGATTATTCCTCAGACCTGCACAAAGTAGACGGAATGTCAGGCGCAACTATCACCGGAAACGGAGTGAACAATATGCTTAAGGCATATTTGAGCCACTATGAAGCTTACATCAAGGCTAAGTCTTCGCAATCAGCTGTAGCTGGTCTTTAAATCATTTTCAACTCACCAAATTTTAATAAAATGAGTGCTGAAACTTTAGAAAAAGCGATTGAGAAAAAACCGGCGGAAGCCCTTCTTTCCAAACGCAGAAAAAAACTGGTTAGTGATCCTTTGGTGGATGAAAACCCGATTACAGTACAGGTTTTGGGTATCTGTTCGGCCCTTGCGGTTACCACTCAGATGAAACCAACACTGGTTATGGCAATTTCCGTAATCTTCGTAGTTGCTATGTCGAACTTTGTTATTTCTCTAATGAGAAATACGATCCCTTCCCGGGTCCGAATCATTGTTCAGCTTGCAGTGGTAGCGACTTTGGTGACACTTGTAAGTGAACTCCTAAAGGCATTCTCTTATGATATGTACAAAGAATTGTCCGTATTCATCGGTTTGATCATTACTAACTGTATTGTAATGGGTCGCTTGGAAGCTTTTGCCATGGGGAACAAACCATACGATTCTGTTTTGGATGGACTTGGTTCTGCCTTGGGATATTCTTGGATTATCCTTACTGTAGCATTCTTCAGGGAGCTATGGGGATCTGGTTCAGTATTTGGAATTCAGGTTTTTGATATGATATCGGGACTATTTGGACCTGATTTCAATCTTGCAACCAATGGCCTGATGGTAACTCCGGTAGGTGCATTTATCATCCTGGGATTGATAGTTTGGGTACAACGTACCAAAACAGGATATGTTGAACACTAATTAAGGAACAGAAAGATGGAATTATTTAGCCTCGGTATTCGGTCGATCTTTATCGACAATATGATTTTCGCTTATTTCTTGGGAATGTGCTCTTTCTTGGCTGTTTCCAAAAAGGTAAGCACTGCTATAGGACTTGGTGCTGCTGTAGTATTCGTACTTGGTGTTACCGTACCTTTCAATTGGGTTTTGAATGAATTTGTATTGAAGGAGGGAGCATTGACATGGGTTTCGGCAAGTATGGCGACTATTGATTTGTCATTCCTCCGGTTCATTATGTTCATCGCTATCATCGCAGGTATTGTGCAGTTGGTGGAGATGGTTGTAGAGAAGTTCTCTCCGGCACTTTATGGACAATTGGGTATCTTCCTTCCACTGATCGCGGTAAACTGTGCGATTCTTGGAGGATGTCTTTTCATGGCACAAAGAGATTACACCCTTGCAGAATCAGCTGTGTATGGCGTAGGTTCCGGTATGGGATTTATGCTTGCAATAGTTCTTTTAGCGGCTATCCGTGAAAAATTGAAATATTCCCACGTACCAAATGGACTTAAAGGATTGGGTATTACCATGTTGCTTACAGGCTTGATGGGTATCGCATTTATGTCCTTTATGGGAATCGATTTGTAATGAACTGTTTATAAAATCATTTAAGGCTCTGGATCAAATTCAGAGCCTTTTTTCTTTTTAGCGGTATCAGCTATTTACAAGAGAGTGTCTATCTTAAACTTTCGTAAACCTAGAACCCAAAAACTATGAAAAAATTATTTGCATTACTTGTCCTTTGCTCCCTCTCTTTCGCTGCATTCTCACAAAAAGGGGAGTGGGTGGAACTTTTCAACGGGAAAAATCTGGATGGCTGGAAATTGACAACGGATAGTCCCTCCTCCTTCAAGGTA
>DATIAI010000612.1:0-4061 GCA_035458065.1 Algoriphagus sp.
GAAGGAAATCAAATGGATTAAATACCGATTAATTGTATCGGTGGTTGATTCAGGGTTTCAAATTCAATGTATGCTAATGAACGAAGCAGTAAATGGAGTATTTAATACCACTGGATCGGATTGGCAATTGGAATGGAAAAAGTCAGGAGTAGAGCAGGATGCTTGGGAACGTATGGAAGTTTTTGCTGCTCACTTTGGAACTGAGAGAAAATACTTTCAAAAGTAAGGAGCTCTTTTGCTTAATTTTTTTTTATATGAGTTGGAGTTACTTTAAGTTCACCTCTACTTGGATTAGTTGTATTTCAAGTTCGTTACCCAATTCTAGTGTGTATTCGTTCTAGAGATTGCTTCGGGGAATTTTGTTTTCAGGGAAACTTTATACTTCTAACAGCCCCTCGCAATGACGTTGCGGATTTCAACTATTGACAAAAAACCTGTGCAATCAATTTTGCGTAACTTGCAGGCTGATTCACCTTAATTCTTTAGATGCAAACCTACCTGCGAATCCTGTCTTATGCGCGACCTTTTGGCAGATTCGTCCCTACTTATATACTATACACTCTTTTTTCCATCATTTTTGGACTGATCAACTTTACTCTTCTCAAGCCACTTTTTGATGTGATTTTTGAGCAAGTGGAGCCAGAGACTTTGGAGAAATTCAGGACACTTCCTCCCTTCACTTTTTCGATTGAGTATTTCACAGGACTTTTCAATCACTACTTTCTGATTGTTCAGGATGATTATGGAAAGATGGGGACGCTGGTATTTGTCTGTATCATTATTGTCATTTCCGTTTTCCTATCGAATCTCTTTACTTATCTGTCAGGGGTTGTTTTGGCTAAAGTCCGGGCCACGGTGATCAAAGGCATGCGGATGGATATTTTTGAAAAAGTCGGAGCGTTACACATCGGTTATTTCTCCAACGAGCGCAAAGGTGACTTGATGTCCAAGATGACCAACGATGTGCAGGAAGTGGAAAACACGATTGTCCAATCCCTTCGTGTGGTTTTCAGAGAGCCATTGACCATTCTTTTATATTTCGCCGTCCTGTTTTTCATGTCGGTCAAACTGACCTTATTTACCATTTTGATCATTCCGATTTCTGGAGCGATCATTGGAGGAATCACCCGAAGGCTGAAAAAACGTGCGGTGCAAAGTCAGCAATCCCTCGGTCGGATCGTCAATATTTTAGATGAAACTTTAGGGGGAATGCGTGTCATCAAGGCCTTTAATGCGGAAAGATTTATAGCGAAAAAATTCGATCAGGAGACGGATTACTATTCCCAAGTGAATGTGAGCATGGCCAGAAAAAATGAGTTGGCATCTCCCATTTCCCAGTTTCTGGGAGTGAGTGTGGTAGCCGGAATTCTCGTTTACGGTGGCAGCTTGGTATTGAGCGGTGAGTCTGATCTTGGCGCATCGGACTTTATCACATACATCATCATCTTCACTCAGGTACTCAATCCCGCCAAGGAAATCTCCCGTGCCGTATCCAGCATTCAGCGTGGAATTGCCTCTGCGGAGCGGATTTTTGAAGTCGTAGATACCAAAAGCCAAATCACTTCTCCAACTATCCCAAAGAAAATCACAGGTTTCCAAAATGCCATAGAATTCAGCAAAGTATCATTTGGCTATGAAGATAAACTGGTACTGAAAGATGTCAATTTCAAGCTCGAAAGAGGAAAAACAATTGCCTTGGTAGGTCCTTCCGGTGGCGGAAAATCCACTTTGGCGGATTTGGTTCCGAGATTTTATGACCCTACTTCAGGCGAGATTCTGCTGGACGGGACCGATATCCGCGAGTTTTCTCCTTCAGATTTAAGAAGCCTGATGGGAATTGTGACGCAGGAATCGATCCTTTTCAACGACACTGTTTTCAACAACATCGCTTTTGGAATTGAAAATGCGACCGAAGATCAAGTCATCGAGGCTGCCAAAATCGCCAATGCGCACGGTTTCATCTCCCAAATGGAAAACGGATACCAGACTTGCATCGGCGAGCGGGGCTCAAAACTTTCCGGAGGCCAAAGACAGCGGCTAAGTATCGCTCGGGCAGTTTTGAAAAATCCTCCGATTTTGATTTTGGATGAAGCTACTTCTGCATTGGATTCTGAGTCAGAGCTTTTGGTTCAGGAGGCTTTGACCAAACTCATGACCAACAGAACGACTTTGGTGATAGCACATCGACTGAGCACCATTCAGCACGCGGATGAAATTTTGGTTATCGAAAAAGGGCAAATTGTGCAACGCGGGCCTCACGCAGATCTGATGGCCGTGGACGGACTTTATCAGAAACTTTCAAGTATTCAGTCGGTTTGATTAAATTAGAAAACATTATTTGACGAAACCATGAAATGGCCATGTGAAAAACTTCTCACACAGGTAGGATGATTATTTTTGGCATTCCATGTGGCAGATAAAAAACAAAATATAAACTCATGAAATCGAGCATACTACAAGCAGCAAACAGTTGGCATAATTCCAACCATGCGAGATTCCATGAGGTCTATAAAAAACAAATTATATACTCATGAAAAAAATAGCGCAATTCCTCCAACTGGCAGTTTTAATCTACTTCCTGTTGTTCTTAATCTTTTTCCTTTCCTTCAATGTTTTAGGATCAACCTTTGGAATGGATCCTCTGACTCCCGAATCCATGGTCAAGGTTTTCTTGACCGGATTTATTTTGTTTTTGGCAGCCTTCGGTGCAAGTTTGATTCATAGCAGCAATGTGAATGATCAGGTCAAAAAAATGCAGTCAGAAATGAATGAACTGAAAGCTAAGCTTTACGACTTTGAACATCCGAAAGTCATCCAGCCAAACAAGCCGATTCCCCAAAAAAGTCAGGATGATGCCGGCGGAATCATCCGTCCAAGACAAAATTTCACGGATCAATAAAGATTTAATTTTCACAAACGAGTATATTGAGGAGACCAAACGTCTCCTTTTTTTATTTCACCTATGGTCGCAAAAACTTTTGGAAGTGCCGTCTCCGGCGTTGATGCAAATCTCATCACCATCGAAGTAAATGTCGGTCAGGGAACCAACTTCTTTATGGTCGGACTTCCTGACTCTGCTGTCAAAGAATCCCAACAGCGCGTAGAATCTGCACTGAAATATTTCAATTATCGGATGCCCCGGCAGAAAGTGGTCATCAATCTGGCTCCTGCTGACATTCGAAAAGAAGGCTCAGCCTACGATCTCCCGATTGCAATGGGAATATTGCAAGCTTCCGAGCAAGTTATATTTCCGGAGCTTGACCGCTATGTGATTATGGGAGAACTCTCCCTCGACGGGAATCTCCGTCCGATCAAAGGAGTCCTGCCCATCGCGATCGAAGCCCGAAAACGGGGATTCAAAGGGTTTATTCTTCCTCTGGAAAATGCCAAAGAAGCTTCCATTGTCAACAATATTGACATCATCGGAGTGGAGACGCTGGATCAGGCGGTGGATTTTCTCCAGGGAAACCTGGAAATCGAACCCTTGGTCACAGATACAAGGGAGATATTTTATCATTCATTGGACATAAATGAATTCGATTTTGCGGATGTTCAGGGCCAGGAAAACATTAAGCGGGCCATGGAAATCGCTGCAGCCGGAGGTCACAATGTGATCATGATCGGTCCTCCCGGAGCAGGTAAAACCATGTTGGCAAAAAGACTTCCCTCAATTCTGCCTCCACTTTCCCTTCAGGAGGCGTTGGAAACTACCAAAATTCACTCGGTGGCTGGAAAGCTAGGAAAACACGCCTCCCTTCTCGCTCAGCGCCCATTCCGAAGTCCTCATCATACCATTTCTGATGTGGCTTTGGTTGGAGGCGGTGGTAATCCACAACCCGGAGAAATCTCTTTGGCGCACAATGGCGTGCTTTTTTTGGATGAATTGCCGGAATTCAAGCGAACTGTGTTGGAAGTGATGCGTCAACCGCTCGAGGAGCGAAAAGTAACCATCTCCAGAGCCAAAGTCTCAGTAGACTATCCAGCCAATTTTATGTTGATCGCCAGTATGAATCCCTGTCCGTGCGGCTATTACAATCATCCGGAAAAAGAATGTGTCTGCG
>DATIAI010000613.1:0-2703 GCA_035458065.1 Algoriphagus sp.
GGTCAACCAGTTGGAGTTTCCATTCTTTTACGTAGTCGGCAATCATGACATCTCCAATGACTTTATGAGAAAAGATTGGGAAGAGAAATACGGAAAGCGGTACTATCACTTCACCTATAAAAATGTTTTGTTCCTGATTCTGGACAGTACAGATGATGAGGTAGCAGGCCTCAGTCCGGCCCAAGTCTCCTATGCCCAAAAAGCTCTGAAAGATAATCCGGATGTGCGATGGACATTTGTCTTGTTTCACCACCCCATTTGGAATTGGAAAGGAAACCGATTTGTGGAAGTCGAAACTGCCATGTCAAACCGAAATTATACGGTACTGGCAGGTCATGAACACACCTATAACTATACCGTTCGAAACGATCGGGACTACATCAACCTAGCCACCACCGGCGGAGGCAGTGCAATGCGGGGAAGTGCATTTGGGGAATTTGACCATGTCATGAGCATGTCTATGCGGGACGGGCAACCCACCTACGCCAATTTGGCTATGAAGGGGATCTTTGAAAAGGACTTGTATTCAATCAAATCGGATCCTCTTTCCGCAGCGGTAGCAAAAAACAGCTCTATGGAAAACTACCTGCTCTGCAATGCAGGAGACACTTTCCAGGAGGGAACTCTGGCTCTTTATTTTGAAAATCCAAGTCCAAGCACAGTCCAAATCGACCTGGAATTCCTGCACCACAACCACCTTCAGATCAGTGAAACCCATAAAAAAATCACTCTTGCTCCAAACTCCAAAGGAAAAGCCCTTTTCGACATTTCCTCAATTTCAGATTTGGGATATGGCCAGTTGGAAAATCTCAGATGGAGGTGGAAAGTGCAAACCGTGGCTTCCGGTTTAAAACAGGAATTGGCTTTGGAAGGCATCAAATCCATTCCGGTCAAACCCAGTAACACTGACTTAATTTTTCCCCAGTCAACTGAATTTCTCGAAACCGAAACCGTAGGATTCAAAGTGCCAGATCCTGAAATGAAGGTTTGGTATCAACTCAGCCCAAGCACCGCAAAACATCAGTACAGCAAACCTATTACCATCAGCCAAACTTCCAAATTGAAGTATTGGATTGAGAATGAAAAGAAGCAAATCAGCCAGACTTTTACCAAGACATTCCGAAAAGTACCCTTTATGAAGGCTGTAACTCTAAATACACCAGAACCAGGGATGAAATACCGGTACTATGAAGGCGATTGGAAGACAATGCCGGATTTTAGCCAGAATACCCCTTTGGATTCCGGGGTCTTTGACAATGGATTTAATCTGAGTGATACCAAAAAGCGGGAAAACCACTTCGCTTTTGTCATGGAAGGCTACCTCAAAGTTCCCGAGGACCGGTTCTTTTTTATCCAAACCAAAGCTGAAGATTCCTCAAAACTCTATCTCCACGGGGAGTTGGTTGGCGATGCAGACCAGCCGGATTCAAAAGGGCAAGCCCAATTCGGAGTTGCACTCCGCAAAGGCTACCATCCGATCCGCATCGAATATTTGGACATTTCCGAAGAGGAACGTTTTCGTATGTATCAAAAATTGAAGTGGGAAGATGACTGGGAGTTTATGGAGTTTGAGAACTGGCTATTCATTGAAAGCAGTCCAGCAAAAAAATAAGCCTGAGAGAATTATACCATTTTCCAGCTTTGGAATTAAACAACCTTTCAAAATCGATTTCCATGAAAAGATTTATCTGCCTGATTTGGAGTATTGGCTTTGCTATCAATGCATTCAGTCAAAATTCATTCATCGCACCGGAAAAACCCGCAACCATCGATCCTTCCCTGACCAAAATCGAGGATGAATTCATGAACCGGCAGTCAGCCCATTTTCTGGATCTGATTGAGCAAAACCTCCAGTCCTATCCTCCCCAACTCGAAACTCCTGAAGCCAGGATGCTCTCGCTTTTTCTGCTGGATGCAGTTTTGCATGACAAATATGCCGCCTATAGAGAGCCTGTCCAGAAGTTTTTCCATCACCGAATCGATCAGGCCCTTTCAGAAATCGAAAACAGCCAAGTCGAATCTGGAATCAAAATCTGGAAACTATACAACATCGGCTTTATCGCCCGGACGAAAAGCGTAACGATCGCTTTCGACTTGGTCACAGGAAATACCCCCGAGGCGATTGGATTTGCCATTCCTGATGAAACTATGGAGCGGATAATTAAGCAGTGCGATGTGCTATTTATCAGCCATCGGCACCGTGACCATGCCCAGATTGAGGTGGCAACTTCTTTTTTGGACAAGGGAAAAGTGGTAGTTGCGCCTCCTCAGGTTTGGGAAGGACAAGAAATTCATTCCCGAATCACTCACCTCAAGCGGGAAGCGCATACCAAGCAAAAACTTGCTCTCAAAGGAGGCAAAGTCAATTTGGAAGTAGTCAACTACCCCGGCCACCAAATGTCCAGTCATGAAAACAACGTACCCCTCATCTATACTCCTGAAGGGATCACCATCGCCCACTCCGGCGATCAGATCAATGAGGGAAAATTTATGGTCGATTATGAATGGATAGATGAAGTTCACAAGCACCACCAGCTCGATATTTTCCTGGTCAACAACTGGACTAATGATATCTTGAGAATCGCTAAAGGTCTCAACCCGAAATTGATTATTCCCGGCCATGAAAATGAACTCGGCCATACCTTTGATGACCGGGTGCCTTACTGGGGCGATGAAAAACACCTCGGGCTGGAATACACCCAG
>DATIAI010000614.1:0-5200 GCA_035458065.1 Algoriphagus sp.
ATATTCCATTCGGATGGTGGACAGAGTGGCTGTGAAAGGAAAAGCGCAAGCTGTGAGTTTGTATGAAATTCTGGATGCGGAAGAACCCAATCGAAAAGAAGCCAAGGAAAAAACAAAAGTGTTGCTGCAAGAGGGTATGGAAGCCTTTTTCGGAAGAGACTTCGCCTTAGCATTTGACCTGTTCTCTCAGGGAATGCTCAAAGATCCAGAGGATCCAGTTTTTGAAATTTTCGCTAATCGTTCCCAAAGGTATTTGGAAAACCCTCCTCCGAATGACTGGAAAGGGTACGAAAGTTTGTATTCCAAGTAACCAAGAACGCGCGTAATTGAATTTTTTCATCAAGAATTAAAATAGAGGAAAACTCATGAAGTCATTTCGAATAGGTGTAGTAATGGATCCGATCGAATCCATCAATCCAAAAAAAGACACCTCACTTGCCTTGATGCTTGAGGCCCAAGCTCGAGGCTGGAAACTTGAATATTTGGAGATGAAAGACCTTTTCCTCCAAAATGGGAATGCTGAAGGAAGAATGCGACGGGTCAAAGTCTTCGACGATTCGCATCACTGGTTTGAAATCGAGGATGAAACCTATGGAAGCTTGTCAGAATTGGATGTCATTATAATGCGGAAAGATCCTCCCTTTGACATTGAGTACATCATGGCAACTTACATTTTGGAAAGGGCTGAAGCGGAAGGTGTCCTGGTTCTCAACCGTGCCCAGTCGCTTCGCGATGTCAATGAAAAAGTGTTCACTGCCTGGTTTTCCCAATGCTGTCCTCCCAGCCTGCTGACCAGATCCAAAGCTGCAATTCGTGATTTTCTCAAAATCCATCACAAAATCGTGGTCAAGCCCACTGCCAAGATGGGTGGTCAATCCATTTTTGTGATCCAAGAGGGAGATCCAAATACCAATGTCATTATCGAAGAACTGACCCAAAAAGAGAGCTGCTACATTCAGGCTCAGGCATACATTCCCGAAATCACCGAAATGGGAGACAAGAGGATTATTTTGATCGATGGGGAACCGATCGAATATGGTATCGCCCGAATTCCAAAAGGTGACGATCATCGGGGAAATTTAGCCGTTGGGGCAATCGCGGAAGGATTTGAATTGACCGAACGGGACAAATGGATTTGTGCTCAGATCGGACCCGAACTTAAAAAACGGGGTTTGTTCTTTGTCGGCATCGATGTGATCGGAGATTACTTGACGGAAATTAATGTGACAAGCCCCACCGGTATCAGAGAAATCGGAAAGATCTTCCACTTGAATATTGCTGCGAAGTTTTTTGAAGTTTTGGAACAAAGGTTATTATCAAAGCAAATCCACGCAAAACCATGATTCCCCCAATTCAAGATCAGGATCTCTGGAGCTCAGGCTGTCAAATCCAGATGAGAGAGAGAAACCTAGAATCCTATCCGCAACGAGACCAATCTTAAGCCGGACTTTTTGATATTCCATGAAGAAACCAAATGAAAAATTAAGCCTCGAAATCTGTCGGGATTATATTAAAAAAGAACTTTTTGAACCTGTATTTCACACAGAGATTTCCCCAAATGATCCGGGATTGATCGGGATAGAATTGGAGGTATTTCCAGTTCGATTTTCAGAATCAGACATTACCAAGGCTTTTCCTGTGCCTCTTCTGGGAAAGCCATTTTCGCTTTTTGAGGAACTGGTAAACAGCTCAGCAAATTTTGGCGGAATCTTAAAATCCGGAGAAAAGAACATCATTTCTGATATTGAATTCCCCAATGGAAACTCATTTCAGTTTGAGCCGGGTGGACAGGTGGAAATTGCCACTGCACCCTGTAACTCACTTCCGGAATTAACTTTCAAGCTCCAATTCTGCCAGGATATTTTGGATTCAATTTCAGAAAAAACCGGAGTCAGTTTTGCCCAAATCGGAACAAATCCCTGGTTTGACACAGACCAAATAGGATTGCAACTCGATAAACCGAGATACAGAGCCCTTCAAAAATACTTTTCTGGAATAGGCCCTTTCGGAATCCAGATGATGCGTCAGACATGTTCAATCCATGTCAACCTTGATTTGGGAAACGCTCAGGAAACAAGAGTCAAACGGATGGTTGCTGCGAACCTTTTGGTGCCATTTGCGACAGCTATTTTTGCAAACTCCGGGATAATCCAAGGAAAAGTGATGGAGAGAAAATCCCATCGCAGTTATCTCTGGCAAAACCTGGACGCGAGCAGATCCGGGATTTTAGGATTGGGGAAAAGCTCCAGATTTCCAAACCTTGAAAACCTGATCGATTCTTACCTGGATTTTGCAATAAAGGCTCCGATTATCCATGTTAAAAGTTTGGGCGACCGGGTTTTTCCTGAAAGCTTCACCTGGAAATATTGGATGCAAAATCCAATTGAGGAAATTTCTCCTACTTTGGATGACTTTGAAAATCATCTCTCTTTGCTATATCCTGAGGTGAGACCCAAAGGATTTTTGGAAATCAGAACTGCCGATGCTCTTCCAAAAGAATGGCAACTGGTTCCCGCTTTTTTCTATGCTGGCCTCCTCTATTCTGATGATTCCCTGAACAAAACTATTGAGTTGCTTTTTCCTTTGGCAAATGATATCGAAAGATTGTATCGGGAAGCCTCTTTTGGTTTTGAATCTGAAAGGGTTTTGAGAATTTCCAACCAGTTGATGAACATCGCTTTGGAAAGCCTTTCGGCATTACCCAAGGAATTTGTCGGGGAAAAAGCAGCAGGAAATCTCAATGCATTTTTTGAAAAATTCACGATACAGGGCAAAACTGTTGCGGATGAGACAATCTCAAGGTTTTCTGATGGCAACTCATTGATTTATTGAGACATTAACCTATATTCTTTTCTTTTTCTAACCATCCAACCAACCTAAAATAACCATGAGTGATTTTTCACAACTTCAAAAAGTTATTGATGCCATCAAATCCCAATCTCTGTTGCCAATTGTAGTTTTTGATCTTGACGATACCCTGTTTTCTACAGCAAGGAGAAACCTGATTATTATCCAAAACTTTGCCGCAGATCAGGGCGATGAATACCCCGATTTCGCAAAGGTTGCCGCCAATCTAAAGCTTTCAGACATGAATTGGAGTGTCAAATATGCGCTCACGCAAGCTGGTCTGGATCCCAATAGCACCTCAATTACACCGTTTCTGGCGTATTGGGGCAATATGTTTTTTTCCGATGACTATGCTTCCCTGGATTTGCCCAATCCGGGAGCAGTTGACTTTGCCAATGCCTGCTATGATGCAGGTGCCATGATTTTTTACCTTACCGGAAGACATATCGGCGATCCCGGACTCAAAAACGGGATGGGATTGGGTACTGCACTCGACATGACAAACAGAGGTTTTCCATACTGGAAAGGCCGTTGTGAACTCAAACTGAAGAAAGTAAAAACCCAAACCGATGTGGACTATAAAGGTGAAGCATTGGCCGAGATTAATTCACTCAAAGGAAAAGTGATAGCCACTTTTGATAATGAACCCGGAAATTGCAGTCTCTACTTGCAGCATTATCCCGAGGCGATGAACTTTTGGGTGAAAACCACCTGGAATCCCAATGACAAAGTCAGTACTGACGGACTTTTTGTAATTCCTGATTTTTCTGAATGGCAAGCACCAAAATCCTCCTACTAAACCGAAAAAACATGACCAGTCATCGATACTCCCTTGGTCCGGTTCGGGCAATGAACGAACTTTTTCCCGCGGCAAAATTTGCAAACAAAGATCTCAACTTCAAGACCAGAGCTGATGTCATCCGACATTATACCCAGAACTCCCTAAAAGCAGACAGGATTTCAGGGGTAGAACAGGTCAAAGTAGTCAAGGAAAATGAAGAATACTTCATTGAACTGAGCGGCTCAACGCCAATTGAACAACTCAAAATCTTTGGGGAAAGGCATGCCCAAATCTTCAATTCAGAAAATGCCCGGAAAGCAATTCGGGGCAAAAGATTGATGGAAAGGTTTGGAGTATGGAATCCCATGAACAACTACTCCGTCAACAAAAATCCCTATGACGGCACATCCAAATGGACGCTTTTCCCACCGCTTGGACTGAATGTGATCGGGCAAAAAGGGCTTCTACTGCTCCATTATCCACCATGGGCAGTTTTGCAGGCAGGGACATTTGAAAATGCCATGACCATGCAGCGCTGGGGCAGGATGCTGTCAGCAGCGGGAGTTCCTGCGGATGAAGTGGATCTCTACAAAACCTTCATCGATGTCAATCCCGTCGCTGCTCCGGGATCGGGTGAAAGCGAATACCCGAACGATTACATGCCCATCATGATGGCTTCGGCTTTTTTTGACGGGCCCGAAGATCGCGATTACATCAAATCCATGCTGGAGCTGTATCTAACCCCTCCGGGTTGGCCCGAGGACAGCAAGTACACGCTGCCCTTATTGATCTGCGGATCGCCGCTTTACGATCCACAAGCTCCGGGCTGGTTTCGTACAGCCTATACAGATATTCTCCCCACTATGAAAGGAGAAAGTAGTGGTGTCCCCTACTCGATTCCGCTGGTAGATGTGATGCAAACAGGCAAGTTTAAAGTTCGGCCCGACTCCAAACGGGAAACTCCATATTTCATCGGAAACCATATGATTGCCGCGGGAGTCACCGGAAAATGCACCAAAGATGCTTCTCAAATTCCGGACATCCGCCAGTATGAAGCGCAGGATTTGGTGGCTGCAACCTTTCTGAAACTCTACACCGAAAACCCCAATCTGGAACCTGAAGATGCCAAAGCTCAAGCCTGCAAAAGATGGTATGGAAATGAGGCAGGAACCGGAGCTCCGGCACCACCTGATCCAAAGGATGCGCTGACGCTGTGTGCGCTGGGTCAAATGGATCTGTTTTTCACACCCAATCCTCCAAGTCCAACTTATAATTTTGAGCAGGCATGTAAGCGATGTCAGGAGGCCAAAGAAAAAAACAATCCCTGTGGAGATCCTATCGGTCCGACTGATCCGAATAAACTTTCTTGATGAACTTCTCGATCCTTAGCCAATCCCTCATTCCGCTTTGAAGGCTATTGAAATGTTGCAACCGGCCTCATGACATATTGGAGGTCGGTTGAATAATACTAAATATCTAAAATCGCAGTGAGATCATTTGAGCTAATAGGAGCTGAGGTATGCTGATGCACTACTTTCCAACCATCTTCAAGTTTTGAGAATCCAAGTGTCA
>DATIAI010000615.1:0-13503 GCA_035458065.1 Algoriphagus sp.
GGACGTGTACCTGAGCAAAATCCGCAAAATCCTTAAAGACGATCCCAAAGTTCAGATCATCACCGTGCACGGGGAAGGGTTTAAGCTGATTGTGGGAGAAGGATGATCGGGTTATCTAGTATCTAGACATAAGTATCAAGATTTTGAAATCCCGTGGCGGAAATGCTTCGGGATTTTTTGATTGTCCTCAGAAATGACTGTCTTCAGGCAAGTTTTCGCAGAACGGACGCAGAATTCCGCAGTTTTATTGAAGCATCATTTCAAAAGGGGAAAGCAACCTTCAAACTTCCTGACTTCCCACTTCCTGACCTCCAACCTCCCAACCCCTTAAACCAACTCCGCTCCGATCCCCGGCCCATCCGGAAAAATCACTTTTTCAGGGGTGATCGTCACTCCTTTTGCAGGATCTTTTGACAAAAGCATCGCTCCATCCATGTCCACATAGTCCAGCAGTGGTGCAATGTGTGCGATGGCGGAGATTCCGACAGAAGACTCGGTCATGCAGCCGACCATCGTTTTCATGCCCAATGATTTTGCTTCGTGAATCATCCTAAGTCCTGGAGTGATTCCACCAGCTTTGACCAACTTGACATTGATGGCATGAAATAGGCCTTGGCATTTCTTTACATCACTTTCCACGATGCAGCTTTCGTCGGCCATCACCGGAAGCTTGGAATACTTGAAAACCTCCTTCATTCCTTCCAAATCATCTTTTCCCAAAGGCTGCTCCATAAATTCCACACCCAGCTTGGCTAATTCCTCCGAGTTTTGGATCGCCTGTTCTGCTGTCCAGGCACAGTTGGCATCGATGCGGAATATCGAGTTGGTATGTTTTCGGAGTTCTCGCACGATTTCCAGGTCGTTTTCGGTTCCCAGTTTGATTTTATAGATCGGCCAGTCCACTTCTTTCATTTTGGCGACCATCTTTTCCACCGAATCAATTCCTATAGTGAAGTTGGTTGTGGGAATATTTGAAGGATCCAGGCCAAGGTATTCGTAGAGTTTTATACCCTGCTTTTTGGTGAAAAGATCCCAGGCCGCCATATCCAAGGCACATTGAGCAAAGGGATTTTCCTTGAAAGTTTCCTTCCCAAGTTCCCAGAGTTCTTCTGGAGTTTTCCATTTTCCGGATTCCACCATGGGCCGAAAATCCTCCAGACAAGCAGTCATATTTTCTATGGTCATCCCATAAAACGGATTCGTCGTTGATTCTCCAAGTCCATAAAGTCCGTGGTCCTCCAATTTCACGATAAGGGTATCCTGAATATCCCGACTTTGGTGGGCAATGGTGAAGGTGTGTTTTAGCGGAAGATCGAAGACTTGACAGCTTAATTTCATGGCATGATTTTTTGGACTAGAGCAAAAATAAGCCAATATATTTCACCCGATTGCCTAGTTTTAAAATCGATTGACCCAAATCCTTACACCATGAAATTTCTATTTAAGATTCAATTGCCCATTCTGGCTTTTTTAATCCTAGCTTCTCCGATGCAAGCTCAGGTAGGTTCTGAAAAGATCCCTTTGGAAAAGCTGGAGGCCGCTTTTGAAAAGTATAAAGAACCCGCAATCACGCACCGACGGTTTAAACATGCAGATATTCAGCCTTTGATCCAGAAGCATGAAGGTGCTTTCACCATTAAAAAGCTCGGCGAATCTGTGAATGGAAAAAGCATTTCCAGCATGAATTGGGGTGTAGGTCAGACCAAAGTGATGCTTTGGTCCCAAATGCATGGAAACGAAAGCACGGCGACTATGGCGCTTTTTGACCTGTTCAACTTTCTGGAAGCTTCAGGCGACGAGCACGGGGAATTGAGAAAGCTGTTGAAGTCCAACCTCAGCCTGAAGTTTATCCCGATGCTAAATCCGGATGGTGCGGATGACTTTAAGCGCAGAAATTCATTGGATATCGATCTGAACAGGGATGCGATTTCGCAGATTTCACCGGAAGCGGTGATTTTGAAAACTGCACGTGACAGTTTCGAACCGGCATTTGGATTTAACCTGCACGATCAGCAGATCTATTACAATGTTGTCAATACACCCAAACAAGCCACAATTTCTGTTTTGGCACCCGCTTACAATCTGGAGACAGAGGTCAATGAAGTTCGCGGAAATGCCATGAAAACTATTGTCGGAATGAATGAAGTCCTCCAGCAGTTGATCCCGGGACAAGTTGGAAAATATGACGATGCCTTTGAGCCTCGGGCTTTTGGTGACAATATCCAAAAATGGGGAACGAGCACCATCCTGATCGAATCCGGAGGATACCAAGGCGATCCTGAGAAGCAATACATACGCAAGCTGAACTTCCTTATTATCCTGAATGCACTTCACCAAATTGCAACCAAATCTTACGAGCAGTACACGATTGATCAATATTTTGCAATTCCAGATAATGGTTCACAACTCGTGGATCTGATCATCAATGAAATGCAGGTCAAGGTAAAGGACAAACTTTATCCGATTGATTTGGCGATACGAAGAAGAGAGTCCGAGGCGAATGGTAATTATTACATGTCCGGATCTGTCGAAGATTTGGGCGACATGCAGATTTTCTTTGGTTTTGAGACGCTGGACGCAACTGGTTTAGTCTTTACTGCAGGAAAAGTTTATCCAACAGCATTTGAAAGTGTTAAAGACATATCTCAAGAAAAGGCGCTTGAATTGCTGAAGCAGGGGTTTTTGGCTGTCAAAGTGAAATCAGGAGAGGCAAGACAAATTCATGACTTGCCGGTTTTGGTATTGAAAGCCACCGAAAAATTCTCCGGAGGTTGGATGACAGGTTCGACACCGAATTTCTTTTTGGCAAAAGACGGAGTTCTCAAATTTGCCGTGGCTAACGGGTACTTGATTGATCTTGAAAACCCTAAAAAACAGGAATTTAGAAATCGGATTTTGTAGAAGTTAATTCTCCTAAAGGAAAATCAAAACCCGTCAGTTCGGTGGGTTTTTTGCATTTGATCTCGCCAGGATTTCTGGTAAATTCCTTTCACTTTTCTTATACATCATGAAAACAAACCTTTCCTCCATCCTCTTTTCGATTGCGATTGTGATTGCAGCATTTGTATTAGGCAATGCGGTAATCAACAGAAACCGACCTCAGGGTACCATCCATGTGACAGGGCTCGGTGAGCAAAATTTCACTTCAGACCTGATCGTGTGGGAAGGAAATTTTTCAAGGGAAAGCAATGATCTCAAGACTGCCTATGCAGATCTGGAAAAAGACAAGACCGCAGTTACAGATTACCTAAAAGCCAAAGGAATTCCTGCCGAACAGCTGGTCTTTAACGCAGTGAGCACTATTCCACTTTACCAGCAAAACTATACGGCAAACGGAACCTATGCTGGCCAGACCTTTACGGGCTATCAGTTGAGCCAGACGCTGGTCATTGAATCCAAGGAGGTGGAAAAAGTGGAGAAAATCAGTCGCGAAATCACCGAATTGCTCAATCAGGGTATTACTTTTTACTCTCAGCCTCCGCGCTACTATTATACCCAACTGGAGTCTTTGAAGCTCGAAATGATCGCCAAAGCTACTGAGGACGGGCGGGTTCGGGCCGAGAGGATAGCTGAAAACTCAAATTCTGACCTTGGAGATCTGATCACCGCCAATATGGGAATCTTTCAGATCACCGGTCAAAACTCAGGAGAAGATTATTCTTGGGGAGGCACTTTGAATACCTCCGCAAAAAATAAGACCGCTTCTATCACGATGAAGTTGAGTTTTGAGGTGGATTAGGAAGGGTTTGGTAGTTTTGTATAAATGAAAAACCAAACTTCCAAGCCAAGTCTTCATCCCCGAAACCTCCACCAAGGCAGATATGATTTAGATGCTTTGTCTCAGGTTTTGCCTGAACTCAAAGACTTCATTTTCACCAATGAATTCGGTAACCGGACGATAGATTTTTCAGATCCAAAAGCAGTAAAAGCTTTGAATCAGGCTCTTTTACAACAATTTTATGGGCTGGAATTTTGGGACATTCCCGAGGGTTTTCTTTGCCCTCCTATTCCCGGCCGGGCAGATTACATTCACTACTTGGCGGACTTGCTGTCAAATAATAATGACGGAAAATTGCCCTCAGGCGCTAAAATCAAAGTTTTGGATGTCGGGACAGGTGCCAATCTGATTTATCCTATTATCGGAAATGCCTGTTATGGGTGGAAATTTGTGGGTTCGGAACTGAATCCAAAAGCGATGGATTCGGCAATGCAAATTCTTTCCAAAAACCCAAAGCTCGTTCCTTTAATAGAGCTGAGACATCAAGCAAATTCAACAAAGAGTTTCTCAGGAATCATCCAAAAAGATGAATTTTTTGACCTCACCATGTGCAATCCTCCATTCCATGAATCTGCTGAAGCAGCATTGGAGGGAAGCCAACGAAAAGTTAGAAATCTGACTGGAAAGTCTTCCCCAAAACCTGAATTGAACTTCAGTGGTCAAGCGGCCGAACTATGGACTCAAGGGGGAGAATCGGAATTTATTCGAAATATGATCCGGGAAAGCCTAAATTTTAAAAACCAAGTTTATTGGTTTACAAGTTTGGTATCCAAAGAAAAAAACCTGAAACCGATTTTAGAATTGCTTCGAAGAGTGGGTGCGCCAGAGCAAAAAATCGTTGATATGGCGCAGGGTAACAAGCAAAGCAGGTTTGTGGCTTGGACTTTTTTAAGTGAAAATCAGCGAAAAACTTGGTCAGAACATAGGTGGAAAAAGTAATTGCAATTTCCACCAATTTTGATTTTTGGTTTGGTAACCCTTGGTCTTTTTGAAGTTTGAACTCTTATAATTTAGATCAACCAAACTGAGATCTTATGAAAGCCAGACTAATAATCTTGATATTGATTGCTACTATAAGCCTTAGTTTCGGTCAGGAAGTAATTCCTGAAAAAACTTATGAAGACTATAAAAGAGCAGGTAATTCCGAGTTGATTATCGGTTCAATTTTCGTGGGGGCATCTATTCCTATATTTCTGAGGCTTGCCAGTGGTGAATCGGATTTTGATAATTATCCAATGTTGATTGCGGGTGGTGTTATCTTGTTAGGTGCGGGGATTGCACTTTTATCTTCTTCCGGAAAAAATTACAAACGGGCTAGGGAAATTTCTGCAAATGTGGCTTATCAACAGCTTGATGTAGTCCGGCTAACCAATAAACAATCTTCGGGAGTTCCCGGAATTTCAATTAGGTTGAATTTTTAATGAAATGACATTTCAAAAAAAGAAGTCAGACTGAATTAATTGTCTGACTTCTTTATTCTTGTTCTTTTCAATCAGGAATTCATTTTTTTTCTATGCTTGAGTTGATGGTAAGTGTTCCATCAATCACTCCAAATCAACCATTAAGCGTGTACTCCACACTGATTTCCATTTTGAGAGCTCTGGAAATCGGGCAGTTTTCTTCGGCGTCTTTGACCTGCTTAGCAAATTCTTCCTCTGATATACCCTCTACTTGAGCCTTCAGCACCAGGTGTGATTTTTTCAAAGTTCCTTCCTCAAAAGTGATATTGGATGTCACTTCAAGTTCCTTTGGCGGGAAATTAACTGCAGTAAGATTGAAGCTAAGCTTCATTGCAAAACAGCCCGCATGAGCAGCTGCTACCAATTCTTCAGGGTTTGTGCCTACTCCGTCTTCAAATCTGGTGTTGAAAGAGTATTGGGTTTTGTTGAGGACAGTACTGGCTGTAGTTAAATGGCCTTTGCCTTCCTTGCCGCTTCCGTTCCATACGGCTGTTGATTTTCTGATCATATGATTAAAGAGTTTAGAGGTTAAAAGATAATTCATTAAGGGCATTTGTGAGGTTTAAGTTTCCATTTTCCCGCAGATTATCGCAAAAAAGTCCGCAGAATTCCCAAATCAATAACTATTCAAAATCAGCGGGAATTCTCCGCCAATTTTTCAAAAACCTCCAAATACTGATCTGTGACGTGATCCCAGTTGTATTTCTGAGTAAGACCGGAGCGAGCTGTCAATCGGAATTCCTCCATTTTTTCAGGTTCGGCTTCAGCTTTTTCCACAATTTCTTTGACCGATTCCACACTTTTTTCGAAGTACCATCCATGCTTTCCATTTTGAAGCATTTCTTGATTGAAAGGGGTATTCAGAGCTAAAATCGCACATCCATATCCCAATGCTTTGAGCATAGCTGGATTAGTTCCTCCAAATTCATGACCATGGAAATATGCATAACTATGCCCGTACAAAGCCGCCAATTCATCCGGATCAGTCACATAACCGGTGAAAAGCAGTCGATCATCCTGAATATTTTTGAGTCGATTGGCCCACTCATCTTCAAAAGGCACGTCTCCGACTATGGCGAATATCCGTTTGGAATCTGATTTCAAAAATCCTTCAATGATCAAGTCCGCATTGTTGTCAGGCACAAGTCTTCCTACAATCAAAAAGTAACTATGGCTCTCCAGATTCCACTTTTCAATCAGTTTTGAATCCATGGTTTCCTTTTGATTGGCACCGTAAGCGATGACTTTGGAGTCCGCATTGAAAAGCTCTAGATAGACTCTCCGCATCTCTTCAGAGTCATTGATGACCTGATCATAAAACTTCGTGGCCATCTTGGAAGCCCAGAAAAAATACTTGGAACCCATACCTTTCCATTTTGGGCGAAGCCATTCCAACCCATCCACATTGATGGCGGTAGGTTTTCGGAAAAACTTTGAAATCAAGCCAAAAGGACCGTTTCCGCTGTTGACTACGAAAATGACATCCACGTCGGAAAAGCAGGCGTGGATCATTGAAGTAAAGGTATGCGTGAGCTGCGTGAGGGATTTGGTCTCTATTGCTGGGGTGTATATACACTCGATTCCGTTGATAAATCGGGGCCGATCCTCAAATAATGACCTATGATTATAGACACGTACATGGACTCCTCTCTCGGACAATCTTTCCCCGAGTTCTTTGATCATGGTATCATACCCGCCATAAACGTAGGGATATCCCTTTGCTCCCATGATGGCCACTTTCAGCTTTTTGTCAGAGGATGCCATACAGGGGTTTAATTTTTTCTTCGAAAGCTTCCAAACTGTACACAGAAAGTACCCGAGTCCTTCCGGCTTTACCAAAAACCAAACGGATTTCAGGATTTTTTATCAATTTTTCTAAAGCCTCAACTCCGCGTTCTACATTACCGATTGGAATCAAAAAGCCTGTTTTTCCATCTACCACCATCTCTGCTGCTCCTCCTGAGTTGGTTGCAACCACGGGTTTTCCTGAAGCCATTGCCTCCAAAATTACAGTAGGAAAGGAATCCGGCAAAATCGAGGGCAATACGAAAATATCCAATGCTTTCATGACCGCCGGTATATCTGATCTGAAGCCCAGGTAAGTAACCCGATTTTCCAGTTTCTTGGCTTTGATCCTTTTTCCCAATTCCTCCTGGATCGGTTCATATCCTGGAAAGGAATCCCCAACAAGGACGAAATGAGTCGCGGGATATTTTTTTGCAAGCTTTTCGGCCATCTCCAGAAAGAATAGCTGTCCTTTTCCCGGATTGATCCGACCGACCATCCCGATTGTTATTTTGTCCTCTGGCAGACCCAATTCCTTTTTTGGGGAAGGGAATTCTGCTAAAAATTCGTCATAGGGGATTCCGTTGTGGATAACCTGAATCACAGACTTCTTCAAAAGCGGCTGCCAATGATCCGCTACTGCCTGGGAAACAGCGATCGGCCTAGGTGTGCTGTTGTCCAGGAGGCTGCTTAAAAGCTTGACCAAAGGAGCAGGTCCTTGAAGAATTTCGTGGATATGCCACTGGTGTTGAATCTGATTTCTTTTGGCCCAATACGCTCCAACAATAACTGCCAGGGTATTGGAATAAACCTGCTCAAATTGGTATTTCTGGTGCAATTCACTCAGAAATTGATAAGCTTTTAGATTTTTGTTCAATCTATTCAGGAGACCTGATGGATTTACATACTTTCTGCGGAGAATTCCCAGATTATAGAGGTAAACCGGAAAGCCTTCCCGCTCCAGGATAGGCTGAAGTGGACCGGGACCGGTTAGAACGACAACCGGATTAAAGCCTTCTCTCTTATATAGCCTCAGTACTTGCAATATGATCCTACCCGAACCGTAAAGTTCAGAGGAGCTTTGTAGAAAAAGTACATTTCGCGGCTTAGCCATTTTTTCTTAGGTAAATCCCAAAGATACCGGACTTGTCAAATCCGGATGAAATCAATTCAAAAATCAACGCAAAAGGAAAAAACAATGCAATCAATATTAGCAAACCCGGAGTTTTCTTCTTCTTCAACCGCAAGATAAGATTCTCTTTGAATCCTGCTTTGGAAAGCAAAGCTTGCAGCATACCTAAAACTCCTAAATGAACGGAGAAACCACGTGAACTTACTTTTTGAAAACCGATTTTTGAAAATTCTTTTTCAAGTCCAGTTTCCGTCCAGTGGGTCAAATGCTTAGGAATATCCCAATGCATCCAATCCTTCCCGGCGATTTTTGCCTGCCAAGAATCGGAGCGAGGTACTTCAATATAAACAAGCCCATCTTTGGCCAGATTATTCTCCAGAAGTTCAGACAGCAGAATCATCGGGTCTGGCAAATGCTCCAAAACATGGTTAAGTGTGACAAAATCAAATGTTAGGTTTTGGATTTGGCCTCCTTGGTAGAAGTCATTCAAAACTGCCACCTTATATTTTTCCCGCGCAAAAGTAGCTCTTTCGTTTGCAGTTTCAATGCCCAAAGCAGTCCAGCCGGCTTCCTTTGCCATTGAGAGGAATTGGCCCTTGCCTGAGCCAAAATCAAGAAGAGAAACTGCGCTTGGATGAATTTTACGAGCTTTATGAAGGATTTTTTTTGCTTCGGAAAAAATAATCCGCTCAAAAATCGATTTTCTATTATCAACTACCGCATAGACTTCATCAGTATAAAGGGCATCCGAATTCACTTCCTCGGGAAGGTAAGTCCAACAAACCTGGCAGGTTTTGCAAAAATGAATTGAAAGGGAAACCGGAGTGTTTTCTGGAGGAGTATTACAGACCGGGCAGATGATTTGCCTCATGGAGGTTTGGCGAACTGAGAATAATCTGGTTAAAAGCTTCGATAAATTTTTTTGCTGAAAAGTCTTTGAATCTGGAAGTGCCAGATTGGATAAGCCCCGATTTCAGATCGTTATTTTGCTCCAAAAGTACCATTTTTTCTATCAAATCGGACTGCACCCCAGTCTCAAAGGCCAAACCTGCTCCGCCTGCAACCTCCAATAAGGCCGGCTGGTCCGAATGAATCACCGGCACCCCAAAGCCCATGGATTCCAAAATCGGAATGCCAAAGCCCTCATTTTCAGACGGAAAGACATAGGCGAATGCTTCTTCATACAAGGCTTTGATTTCTCCATCAGTTAGGTATCCGGGAAGCAGAACTTTTTCCTTTAATCCCAATTTCCGGACCAATTCTTTGACAACTGGCAAATCATTCATCTGCTTGCTTTGCCCGGGCCCTCCTGCCAATACTAGTTTTTTTTCTGAATGGGTTTTGGATAAAAATTCGGCATAGGCACCCAAGAGAAGAGGAAGATTCTTTCTCTTGTCAAAGGTGCCGATGTGAAGAAAGAAACCTTTTTTACCGAGTTTGTATTTGGTTAAAATCTCCGGTTGTGATTCGGCAATTAATCCTTTTGGGGCTTGATAAATCACATTTATAGGCCAGGAATTGCCCAGATGTTTCTGCAGAGATTTTTTGGAATAGGCTGTGGTGGTGATGATTTCTGTGTTTTCTTTCAGTCCTTTTTTGATCAGACTCAGAAAATATTTTCTCCACCATTTGGGATAGTTTTCAGGCATTTGCCAAAAGAATGCGTCGTGAAAAACCGTCAGCCTCCTGCAGGGAAGGGAAGCTGCTGGAGCGACAAAGTCAGGACAAATCAACACGTCTGGCTGGATTTTTTTGACCAAATCAGGAAGTTGAAACTCTTTCCATCTAAAATAATCCAAGTGGTAATTCAGCCTTTGGATTTTGGATTGGGGATTTTTGAAAAACGGATCGTTCGCCTGTTCAATCGGGTCATGTGAAAAAATCCATTCGATCTCAGAATGGGGATACTTCACGGCCGCATTTGCCAATTCAAGCATGTAGGTTTTGATCCCGGTAGTTGCTACGTTGAGGTATTGGAGGTCGAGGAGGACTTTCAAAGTAGAGATTTTAGAATTTGTTTGATTATCACTTGACTGAGTGATGATCTTTCTGATTTATCATAGATCGAGAGGAGATAAACGGTTTCTTTTTCAACATAAAAATGGGTAATTACTCTTCCCCCACCGGATTTCCCCTTCCCCTTAGATTGGATAGATATTCTAATTTTAAAGCAATTATTTCCGAGTGGTACTCCAGTTTGGGGTTCGGCTTCTAAAGTCTCAATGAGAATTAAATACTCTGATTTTAAAGAGGGAAATTTTTTTAAGAGTCTTTTTAATTCTTTTTCGAATCTGCCGGTAACTTTTACATTAAAGCTCATCTAGAAGTTCCCTTGCGGATTTTAGCTTTAACTTTCCCTGTTTCGCCAGGCTTACTTCATCCACGGCTTCGCGAAGTCCTTCATAGAATTCCTCATCTTTTCTTCGAAGTTTTTTGGCTTTGACATAGTCAAGCTGCTGAAGCAACTCTAGGAAAAAAGAGGCTTTTTCTTCAGGGACTTCTACCAGGAGTTTCATGAGGTAAGATATTTAATAGGGAAGTTAAGAAATTCTGATCTTATACGTTTTCCTGTTCAGGCAAGTTCAAGGCAATAGCTTTGATTCACTTGAAAGCCCAATCCACCGTGAGTTGCAAATACACCATTTATAACTCAAAAAATTTCAAGACTTAATTCAATACTTAGGCATTTCCTTTTTCCAGGATTTTTTCTCTTTCACTTCGACCACCACCTCCAAGTCATCCGAAAATTTATTGGTCAAGTTGCCGAGTCTTGAAAGGATCTTAAAAGCAAGAAAAGGAGGTTTTAACTCGTACTCTTTGTAATAGTAAGGTTTAATCGAGACTTGAAAATCATCAGACAAGGAATGAAAATAGTATTCGATTTCCCTAGAAGAATATTCCTTCCAATGGTGCCCATAAGTCACTTTCGTCAGGATATCGTCCACAGTGATCCCGATTGATTTTAAGCCAAGCAGATTTTTTAGATTTCTAACGAGATTTGGTAAGGCAAGAGAATTAGGCGTCGAGATATAGATTTTTCCTCCGGGTTTGAGCATTTGGTAGATGGTCTTCCAAAGGCGGATGGGATTAAACGTGATGTGCTCAAAAATTTCAGTGAAAACAATCAGGTCATACTGATTTTCAACAGATTGAAATCTGGGAAGATTTGCAAGATCATTTTCGATTATAGCGTTTATTCCAAAATCAGCCCCTCTTTTTTTTACAAAATCCAGATTCCAAAATTCAGCGACGTCCATGCCATCTACTTCAAAATCCAAATTTGCCAAAATCATTGAAGAGTGAAGGTAATGGCTCCCAATATCCAAGACTTTAAGTTTAGGATTGGGTGAATTTTGAGAAAAATGATTGGTCAAAAAGGACTCAAAGCGTTCATATCTTCTTTTATGGAAATCAAAATATTCGATTTCGTTTTGATTGCCAGAAGAGAGGATTTCTTGCGCTATTCTTTGGATACTATTCATTTTTTAAAATAAAATGCGGCTTGATCACCTTGTTTTTTGGCGTTGAGTATCTGGGCCTTCCTTTCGAATTCCTTCAATTCAGATTTGGAATAAGTCTCCAAAAGATTAAAATCGGCGTAATTCCCCCCTTTTTTATACAGTTCTGTTCCCCAAAATTGATTTCCCAAACTGTCAAACTCTACTTTCTCCAGCTTCAACCCGAATTTTTTCCCCAGCATTTCCATCCCTTTTACACTCGGAATAAAGAGATGTCTTGGAGCATCCAACTGAAACCAAAATTCCCTTTCTTTCTTCCAAACAACTCCATCGGTAACTGGCAACCGGATCAAAACTCTGCCTCCGGGATTAAGGATTTCAGAAATTTTGGCAAAGGATTCAATCGGATCTTCGAAATGCTCAAAGGAATGATGGAACATTAAGACATCAAATTTGCCCTTCAATTCGGACAAAGGTAATTTTTTGATTTTTAAAGAAGGAGAATCAAATTCCTGCGGAATAAAGGGGTCGAAGCCTTGGAGATTTTTGAAACCACAGAAATTTAGCTGCCAAAGTAAATTGCCATTTCCACATCCGATATCAGCAATGGACTCGTTTTCGTGAGTTCGGAGATTTTTGATCCATTGCAAGTATTCATTGTCAAGAAAGGAAAATCCGACTTTGGAGATCTGATACCTAATTCGCTTTAGTTTTTGAATTAAGTTTTTGTCCGGCTTTATGGCTTGAAAAGCATAATAATTAGCAGGATAATACGCTGATAAATCCGAAGGAATGGATTTTATCCATAAGGATCCACAACTCTGACATTCTAAATAATCGAAATTTCCCCCTAAGCCTAGCATTCTTTCAGACGCAGTCAGTGCGGTTGTGTGTGAAGAAGAGCAGGCGGGGCAAAGAGATCGCATTATGAATTAGTTTGAATTTTAGATTGGGAATATTCCCGAACACTATACCCAATCATCCACCAACTGAGCCAGGAGACATAGGTATACATCTCAGCATTGGCAGTGAAGAGTGGCAAAAGTAGGCCAACTTTCGTAACTGCTCCAACAAATCCAAGTCGAGCTGCCATGATTTCCTCCGTCCGATAAAATACCCGAAGGCTTAGGATTACACCAGAGGCTAATGTCAGGATGTAAAGGATTACTCCTAACCAGCCAAGTTGGACCCCATAAATCAAGAATTGATTTTCCCCGCCGACCCGAAGTTCATCCGTCACACTCCCGGCATTTCCGCTCATCGCCAGACCAATTCCCATTGGGTTGGCAACCATGGAATCCAGCGCCAGGAGCCATTCGACCACGTGTCCAACACTTGAAGTGTTTTCAAAAGTGATAGTGTCAATCACGAAAAAATAGAAATCGTCTGAAGCGAAAGCGATCACATATATTCCAAATCCCAGCAAGGCCAGAAATCCAGCACCGATCAACTTATACAGTCTGAAAACCAAGGCCACGAAAAAGATCAAAATAAAGAAGGCGCCAAAAGCCGCACGGGAAGCGGAAAAAACCAAGCTCCCAAGTGTACAGACCATCACCAAAATATAGGGCCAGCTGTATTCTCTTTTCGAAGTCAAAAACCAAATCAGACCCGCCGCAAAACCCATCAAGACTGAACTCGCCAATTCCAGAGGATCAGAGAAAAAGCTGGCAAGCCTCTTGGTTACAGCTTGGGTTTCAAAGGTCCAAGTCAATCCGAAATTGCCTGTTGGATCAATATCATTGATTGCCTGATTATATAGAGCGTAGCCAGTGAATTGCTGTAAATGAGCTCCCAGAAGGTAGTTTTCGATGCAATTGACCAGAAAGGCGCCTATCGCTACCGCGAAAATCAATTTAAAAATCCAACCGATTTCGATTTCGTCAAATC
>DATIAI010000616.1:0-6882 GCA_035458065.1 Algoriphagus sp.
CCAGCGTGCAAGTATGATCATAGTCCCTTTGGACAATCCCGGTTTCAAACTCATCCGAAATATTCCGATTATGGGCGAAGCCGGTGAGGATTACCTGTCACATGCGGAAGTCAAATTTGAAGCTTGCATAGTGCCTGTTTCAAATTTGATCGGAACAGAAGGACAAGGATTTGCTTTGGCACAGGAGCGGCTTGGACCGGGACGAATTCATCACTGCATGCGCTGGATTGGAATCTGCGAGCGTGTTTTTGACATGATGTGTAAAAGGGCAATCTCACGGGAATTGGATATTGGAAAGCCTTTGGCCGAAAAGCAGACCATTCAAAACTGGATTGCTGAAAGTCGGGCAGAAATCAAAGCCAGCAGATTGATGGTCCTGGATACGGCCGAAAAAATGCAGCAGTTTGGTGCAAAAGCCGTTCGGGAGGATATTTCCACCATTAAATTTTTTGTAGCTGATGTACTGATGAAAGTGATTGACCGGGCAATTCAAGTACACGGTGCATTGGGAATTACGGATGACACGCTTCTTTCCTTTTGGTATCGCCACGAGCGCGGTGCAAGAATCTACGATGGGCCTGATGAGGTTCATAAATCAGCATTGGCTAAGAGCATTTTAAAATCCTATATCAGCCGTGGATAGCCCTTTGGAATTCAAGAATCTCAAGGATTATTGGAAAAAGACATTAGATTGGAACCCGGAGCAAATTCAGATCAAGCAAATTGCTGGTGGATATTCCAACCTGACTTTTTTGGTGGAGACCCCGGATGGGAAATTTGCCTTGAGAAGGGCTCCTTTCGGAGAAAAAATAAGTAAGGCCCACGATATGGCAAGAGAGTTTCAGGTTTTGGAAGCTCTAAATAAAGCCGGATATCAAAAAGCTCCAAAACCAGTGATGCTGCTTGAGGATGAAAGCAATACTGAATCACCTTTGTTGATTATGGAATTTGTCGAAGGGTTTATTCTCAGAAATAAAGCTTCTGAAAGCATTCCTCTTGGTGAATTTGAATTCAGAAAACTCTCTCAAAATTCAGTCGAAAGCCTTTTGGAACTTCATTCACTTGAATTGAATGAATCTGGACTTAGCAATCTTGGGAAACCAGATGGGTATGTTCAGCGACAGGTGGATGGCTGGACGGACCGATATTTCAAAGCCAAAACAAATGAACTTCCTGAAATGGAAAAGGTTGCGGTTTGGCTTAAATCAAATTTGCCCTCCAAGGAAAATGTGGCTTTCATTCACAACGATTACAAGTATGATAACTTGGTGTTGAATCCTGAAAATGTCTCCGAAATCAAGGCTGTGTTGGATTGGGAAATGGCTACCGTCGGGGACCCGTTGATGGATTTAGGTACATCCTTGGCGTATTGGGCTGAAGCCGGCGATCCGGAAATCCTGAAAATGTTCAATACGACTCATCTTCCCGGTAACATGAACAGAAAGGATGTCATCTCTTATTATGAGCTCAAATCATCATTAGATTTAAGCCATATCCTGTTTTATTATGTTTTTGGTTTGTTCAAAGTTGGAGTCATCGCCCAACAGATTTATAAGCGGTTTTCACAGGGTTTTGCGAGTGATAAAAGGTTTTCAGCTCTGATTCATGTGGTGGACGCTGCCGGCAAAAAAGCAGAAGAAAGTATTCTCAAGGAAAAAATCTAAGTATTATGACGATTGAAAACATAACGATTCTCGGAGCAGGAACACTCGGATCACGTGTTGCATTGCAGGCAGCTATTTCCGGATTCAATGTAACCGTATTCGATATCGAGCAAAAATCCCTTGACTTTTCAATCACCACCATGCAAAAGCTTTTGCACCACTTTCATAAATCTGGGCAAATCAGCCAAGGTCAAGACCAAGAAGTTTTGGCACGAATCAGATTTACATTAAATCCAACGGAAGCGGTAGCTGACGCAGATTTCATCAATGAAAGTGTCACCGAAGACGCAGATATTAAGAAAAAAGTCTGGAGACAGTTTGGTGAAATCGCTCCTGAAAAGACAATTTTCACCACAAACACTTCATACATGTTGGCCTCTATGTTTGCGGAGGATTCCGGTCGGCCAAAGCAATTTTGCGCATTCCACTTTCATGACGTCTTCTATTCCAGGGTAGTGGATATCATGCCTCATCCAGAGACGGATCCAGATCTGATTCCCATCTTGGAAGATTTGGGAAGAAAGCTAAATCAAGTTCCTGTTGTTCTGAAAAAGGAAAATCCCGGATATATTTTCAATACCATGCTGATGGCGTTGATCGGGGCTGCAGGAAAGTTACTGACTGGCGAAGTGGCGTCCATCGAGGACATTGACCGCTCTTGGATGGTCAATTTCCACATGCCGATGGGGCCTTTTGGCCTTCTGGATTCCATCGGATTAGACACTGCTTGGCATGTCACCAGAAAAATGCCCGACAGAGCGTCCCAAGCTTTTGCTTCGCACTTGAAAACTTACATTGATCAAGGCAAATTGGGAGAGAAATCAGGTGAAGGTTTCTATACTTATCCCAACCCGCAGTATAAACAGCAGGATTTTGTAAAGTAAGTCCAATAACGGCCCTTTCACCGTAATTGAGTGTGAACTAACTTCCGAACATGTTTAAACTGTTCTTCACTCTAGCTCTGGTTTATAATTCTTTCCTGATTCCTGCACGTGCAAATAGTGTAAAATCGATTGAAAATTACCCTTTTTCAATTTACTCCAAAGCCGAAATAGTAGACACGGGGTTGGATTTTGTCAATTTGGGTGAAATCCTAAAGGATCAAAATTCATTGGAGTTCAAATCCCTTACAGGACCTAATACCAACTTGGGATTTACCAATCATCATTATTGGGTAAGGTTTAAGTTGAGTAATTCCTCAGATAGCCCAAAAAAGGTTTTTCTGGAAACCGGGCGGCCCATTACGGATGTCGCTGATCTTTATAGGATCGAGAATTCCGGTGAAATTACAATCTTGAAAAACGGCGATTTGATTCCCTTTTCAGACCGTCCCTTGCCCCATCGGAAACTGCTTTTTCCCATTCAACTCGAGGCCAACTCCACATCTGAATTTTACCTGTATCTCCACAGCGACGGAGAAGTAATCAATCTGCCATTGACCCTTCATGATGATATATCCCTTATAAAGGCTACTTATTTAGATCAATTGGTTTTTGGGGTATTCTATGGCTTGTTGGGACTCGCAGCGTTGACTTATCTGTTTTTCTATTTTGGGATAAAAGAGAAAAGTTTTCTACTCTATTCCTTTTACGTGGTATCCGTAGCCCTGCTTCACTCCTCTTTGGATGGCTACTTTTTCCAATTTCTTCTCAAAGATTCCGGATGGTTTGCAGACAGAAGCCTGTTGATTTTTGCGGCGGTATCTGCAATTCTATTCGGCAGGTACACACAGGTTTTTATTCGAGTTCAGAATTTTGCAAAACCACTAAATAAGCTTTTCAATTGGGTAAACCTTAGTATCCTCGCTTTGCTAGCAGGTATTTTGATCTTTGATGCTGGAAGGCCGGTATATTATCCGTTGGTCAATGCTCTGGGGTTTGTTCTGGTTATCCTTTGCACAGTTGGGGTGATCTTGAGTTTTGTGAAAAAGCAGCCGGTAGATCTATTTTTTGCGCTCGGTATTGCCTCATTTACAATTGGTTTTATCGCATTTATTCTAAACAACTTCAGTCTGATCCCAAATTCATTTATCACTGAAAATTCGGCCAAATTCGGGACCGGCCTTGAGATACTTTTCCTGTCACTTTCCATGGCAAACCGGATCCGGATTCTCAGAAATGAAAAAGAGAAAGCTCAGGATCTTGCCCTCCAGCGGTCTGAGGAAAGCAACGAGATCAAATCGTTCTTTCTCTCCAATATGAGCCATGAATTGCGTACTCCTCTAAATGCCATTTTGGGCCTTTCACAATCTATCATGAAGGAGATTTCTGATGAAAAAATCAAAGAAAACCTGGAGGTGATCAAGTACTCCTCGGTCTCACTTTTGTCTTCAATTGATGATATTCTGGACTATTCAAAAATCGAAAAAGGGGAACTGAATCTTGAACAGAAGCCATTTGACTTGCAAAAATCACTAACAGAGATCAAAGCTCTTTCGTACCAGCAAGCACGAGACAAAGGACTTGCATTTACCTATGAAGAAAATGTCCCCCTACCAAAACGAGTAGTCGGAGATGCTGTTAGATTCCGTCAAATCTTAAATAACATCCTCAATAATGCAATCAAATTTACCCCATCTGGTTTGGTGAAATTACAAGTCGGTCAAATCGAAGAAATCGGTGAAAATCATATTCTGACTTTCCAGATATCAGATACAGGAGTGGGGATCAAAGCTGAAAAGCTAGACCGAATTTTTGAGTCTTTCATCCAAGAACAGATTGACGACAAGCGAAAATTCGGAGGTTTTGGACTTGGACTTTGTATAGTGAAGGCCCTGACTGATCTCTATCAGGGAACTGTCAGGATCACCAGTGAGCAGGGAATCGGGACAACAGTTGAGGTCAAACTCACTTTCCAAAAAGCTCCAGAAGAAGCGCTTGATTTGATAAAAAAAGACACAAAAACCTTATTAAAAGGCAAGTCAATTCTCGTGGTTGAAGACAATCCTGTCAATCAACTTGTGATCAAATCAATTTTGAGAAAATGGGAAGGAATTACTTTTGACTTCGCAGGACATGGCTTGGATGCCTTGGAAAAGTTAAATTCCAAATCCTTCGACCTGATTTTGATGGATCTACAAATGCCCGAAATGGACGGATATGAGGCAACAGAAGCAATTCGAATTGGCCGGGGCGGCTCTAACCATACGAAAATTCCAATCATTGCAGTAACAGCTGATACGACCGAAAAAAGCAAAGCTCGGGCAATTGCGATCGGGATGGATGACTACATGACCAAACCTGTGGATTCGGAATTATTGTTGGAAAAGGTGCTGAAAGCTTTTTATATAGAGACGATCGAACTGGGAACTATTCAGACAAAAACCTGAATTTCAGGTATTTGATCTTTTCACCTTTGTCTGAAAACAGCTTTTCGTATTTAGTTTTGATGCCGTGATGGTCGTCCTTCATTTCGCTTTGATAGAAATCTGAAGTGAATGCGATCACTTCGATATCCTGTCTTGAATTCACCAATTCGAGGGTATATTCAAAAAGCCCAGTGTTATCGGTCTTGAAGTGAACAATTCCGTTTGATTTAAGCATCGGCTTGTACATGTCAAGAAATCTCGGAGAAGTCAATCTACGTTTCTCATCTCCCTCTCTTGGAAAGGGATCGGGAAAGGTGATCCAAAGCTCAGAGATTTCGCCTGCGGCAAAAAACTGATCCAGGCTTTGGATTTGGGTTCTTAAAAATGCCACGTTGGTAATTCCCTCGGCAGTAGCTGTAGAGCTGCCTTTCCAGATTCGACTTCCTTTGATATCAACTCCGATAAAGTTCTGATTGGGGTATTCACGGCCCAATCCAACTGTAAATTCCCCACGTCCGCAGGCTAATTCAACTACTATCGGATTTTGGTTTTGGAATTGGGTATCGTTCCAGTGGCCTTTGATTTCTTCAAAAATGGGCTTCCCAGCCTGAATTACATTTGGGTTCACTTCGTTTTCGGCAAAGCGAACCATCTTTTTTCTACTCATTAAAGCTCTTCGATTTCTGCGACCACAAAAGTACTGCCTCCCACAAATATCAGGTCATCCGGCTCTGCATTTTTTCGGGCAAAGTTTAAGGCTTCATTGACATTAGGAATGGTTTTTCCATCTAATCCAAAAAGTGAAGCCTTTTCAGCCAGTTGAGATGCCGGCATTGCCCTTGGAATTTCTGCATTGCAAAATAGATAGGTCGCCTCCTTGGGCAGCAAAGTCAAAATCTTTGAAATGTCCTTGTCCTGCACCATGCCCAAGATCATCCAAAGCCTGGAAAATTGATAGGTTTTCAACTGAGAAAGTATTTCCCGGATTCCCGGTTCATTATGACCCGTATCGGCGATGATGGTTGGTCTTTCTCCCAAAATCTGCCAACGGCCTTTTAAACCGGTTAAAGTTGTAACCTCAGCCAAGCCTTTTCTTTTTGCTTCATCCGAAATTTCCCAACCCTGTGTTCTGAGTTGATTCACACCTTCAAGAATTCCAGACAGGTTATATTTTTGATAATTGCCCAAAAGTCCGAAGTCAATTTTGTCAGATTTTTCTTTTTCCAAAACTTCGAATTCAGCAACAACCCTATTTCCTTTCCTCTTTTCACCAATTCTCTTGATCTCAAAATTCTCCTCAGCAAACACAATAGGAGCATTCATTTCAGAAGCTTTTTGAATGAAAACTGAAGTAGTTTCGGGTTGAGTTTGACTGATCACTACGGGAATACCAGCTTTGATAATTCCTGCTTTTTCAGCAGCAATTTCAGGTAATGTTTCTCCCAAAAACTGCATGTGATCAAAGCCGATATTGGTAATTACACAAAGTTCCGGACTGATCACATTGGTGCTATCCAGCCTTCCACCCATTCCTACTTCGATCACTGCGATATCTACTTGCTGCTGCTCAAAGTACCAAAAGGCCATTCCAACAGTCATCTCAAAGAAGCTTGGCTTCAATTCATCCAGGTAATCTTTGTTTACAGCCACAAACTGAACCACCGCATCCTCGGTCATTTCCTCACCGTTGATCCTAATTCGCTCAGTAAAAGATTTTAGATGAGGAGAAGTATAGAGGCCGGTTTTATAGCCGGCAGACTGAAGAATAGCCGCTAAAGAATGAGATGTACTTCCCTTTCCATTGGTTCCAGCGACATGGATGGATTTGAATTCTCGCTCGGGATTTCCCAAATGGGCACAAAGTACCAAAGTATTATGAAGATCTTTGCGAAAAGCTGAAGCGCCCACACG
>DATIAI010000617.1:0-6340 GCA_035458065.1 Algoriphagus sp.
AGCCAAAGCGACTGGATCGTATTGGGAAAATACGAGTTTCATCCTACGAGGCAACTTTTAAAACTTGGAGAAAACGAACTTCCGCTGACCTCCAGAGAATCACAATTGCTTCAGATTTTGCTGGAAAATGCGAATGACATCACCGACAGAACCAAGATTCTCAATCAAATCTGGGGTTCGGACGACTTTTTCAACGCCCGTAGCATGGATGTCTTCATCACTAAGCTTCGCAAAAAACTACAGGACGATCCTGCCATTCAGATCCTGAACGTGCGGGGTTATGGGTTTAAGTTGGTGTGTTGAGTTGGTTATTATCGGATTACAAATCCTTTGAAAAGGGAATTCAAGGTTTGCAATCACGAATAACGGAAATTTAAGACTCGAATAGGAAATGTTGGAATAATCCATTGATTCAAGTCAACTCCGCCATCACCCGCTCTATATGCGAATGATCAGTTCCACAGCAACCCCCAATCACCCTTAACTCCGGAAGCAAGCGATCCAAATAAGAATAACAGCTGGCAAGTAAAGTTTTATCTCCTACATCCAGCGAATCGGATTCATCCAGTTCGGCATGGCTTTTCAAGGAAGAATTCGCCCTGACTCCTTTAATTCTCCAAATCCAACTTTCACTGGTTTCAAGCATCTTGGAAAAATGCATAGGATGTGCGCAATTAACCATATAATAAGTTGGATACTCTCCAGTCACCAAATCATTTTCTCTGATTGCGTCCGCCAGGGTCATTCCACTTGGGAGCTTTCCATCCGTTTCCACGGTGTAGGAAATCACCACAGGAATATTTTGCTCCTTTGCTGCAAGCGTTATTCCTATTGCCTCTTCAGGGTAGTTGATGGTAAATGCTGAGACAAAATCTGCTCCCGCCTCCTTAAATGCCAGTATTTGGGTGGCGTGATAGGCCCATGCCTCGTCTATTTTCATCCGGTTTCCAATCTGATAGCCATCACCTCTTGGACCGATGCAACCGGAAATCAGGTCTAATTCACTATCCAGAATTTCCTGAAAGTATTGAACTGAAAACTTATTGACCTCAAAAAGCTCCTGCTCTGAATATCCCAGTTTTTTACCCCAATCCGGATTTGCTCTCCAAGTAGGAGTTTCAAGCAAAAATGGGAGATTTCGGTCTCTGGCAATTTTAAGATAGTCCAAGTAATATGATTTCAGAGTTTCCCTTCCTTCCTGAGAATTCATCAATTCAAAGGCTGCAAAACTTCTTAGCTCAATTCCCTTGTGAAAAATAAGAGTGGTTTCCAGTCCTCCATCGGTAATAATCCTGGAACCTGATTCTAGTATGCTGTTCAATTTCATAAGGTTGGTAGGTTTAAAAAAATGAATTTAATAAACTGAATTTCTTCATTTTACAAAAATTACCCAAATGGATTTTCAAAATTTATCCCCGTCCAATACTCTTTCAGAATCCCTCCACTTATCCGGTCTCCTCAGTCAAACTGGTCTGAATTAATGCCTAGGAAGGTTAATTTCTTGGATTGATTTTCAAATCTTTGAAAAATCCCTCCGTGCCGATATCCACCCAGAGGCCTATTGAACCTGAGTTGGACTCACCCAACATCTCCTTTATTAGAAAAGCTGGGGCTTCTTGGTCATTAAGATAAAGGGAAGCAGATTTTCCTCTGAATTCTATTCTCACAGTAATCCATTCATCCAGACCGATATCGGCGTAGGTTTCATATTCACCCTTGGACTCCGCTCTTAGTCTGTCGAATTTGTAGTCCGGATAGGCAAAATATTGGATGGTATGATTTCTCCGAAATTGGTCATCTGCCCTTCCATTGGTAGGTCGGAGATAAATGGATTCGAAAGCAGAATTATCTTCCGATATCCTATATGCCAGTCCGATAAATCCCCTGGCAAAAGACGGTGCATCTGGCAAAAGACGGCTTAAAACTTTGACTTCCACCGTCGCATTCTCAAGATTCAGCCCCTTTATTTTGACAAAAGTAGGTTCGTCAACTAGCCCTTGGCCAAAAGGCAAAGATTCAAAATCCCGCTCCAATCTTAAGACCTCCTCTCCGTTCAACTGAACCACCGAGGCTTTGACATGGGAGATTTCAAATTCTTTTCCTTCAAAAAGAAAAGTTTGAGCCTGGGCCCCATAGATTACGGAGAACAGGCCCAATAATGTTAATTTCAACTTATTCATAGGTTGAATAAAGCAGCCTTAAATCAAAACAACTTTTCTTGGGGAGGAGTCGCGCCAGCCAATCGGATATAAACCGTCGCTTGCCCTCTGTGATGGGTCTGATGCTCAAAGCACTTTTCCAAAGCTTTTCCCTTGGTCATGTCAAATCGTCCAAAGAGCTGAGTGGCTTCATTCATTTGCGCCTGGGTCATGGTTTTCATGCTGTTGATTACAAAATCGTATCCAGCCATCACTAGCTTGGTCACATTTTCCTTGGACTGGTCGGTGGATTTTTCGGATTCACCCATTCCAACAGGACTGGCTACTCCGGTGGCTGCGGAAGCAAAACCGTAGTTCCCATCAGTCAGGTGAAGCATTTGCTGTGCAAAAGAGCGCATCTCCGGAGTTGGCTTGAGGCTGTACTTTTCAGCAGGCATGGCATCCAAGTATTCCTTGGTGTAGGCTTTGGCACGTTCCCAGTCTTTAACCATTTCATCAATGGGAGATTGGGCCTGGATAATGCCGATAAATGCAAATAGCATGGTCAAGGTTGCAAAAAGATTTTTCATAAGTGATTGGTTTTTAAATTGAATAGTATGGTAAGTTAATACGAAATAGCCTATTTCTTTTGGTAAAAAAGACCTGCTCCCAACTCGCTGCCCAAGGTACCCGGCGCTATATGCAGGTAATACTTGCTGGTCGGATCCTTTACGATCTCCAGACTTCCTTCCCGTTGGAGGATGACATTTTCACCCAACTTCAGTTTGGCAGGATCCGCTGGTTCGCCAAGGCCTGCCGGTCCGCCACCTTTATTGACCAATTGATTGTATCCGACAACCAGGGAATTGGAAAGGTTGAAACTGTTTTTTTCATCTTTAGTCAAAATCCAAAAGGCCTCAGCATCTGTCACCACATTGTTGTAGTATTTGAAATCCTCTGCCAACGACCAGCTCCAAACGGCTGCCCCGTAGATATTTATAATCAGATTATGATGCATTGCTGAGTTTTCGGAAGGATTGTCACTGAACCAAAATACTACAGCGTCCTTAACCCCATAAAATACACAGTGATCAACCACTACTCCTTGTCCGCTAGCTAAAACTGGAAGGTGATTTGGAGCTGCATGGATATCTCCCAAAAACAAGCACTGGGTCACCCTAAGATCATTCAAATCTCTTCCCTCCCGGATGATGGGATAGTTCCGGATCACCAATCCGTCTTTAGGCCGCTCATGAACCGGTGAACCCAAAACCCTCAAGCCCTGAATGGTCACGTGGCTGGTTTCTATCTGAATTCCATTAGAAGCACCGCCCAGGCGATCATCTGGGATATTCTTAAATGGCATAGTGGAAATCACCACGGGCATTTTTCCCGGATCCCAATCTGGATCATCAGGCAGGATCTCGGCCCGGATGGTCAGTCGATTTTCACGGGTAAACTTCCATTTGGCAGGTTCAAATCTCACTGTAGTATCCAAAGCGTACATTCCCTCGGAAAGAAAAACAGTTACTGAACCCGCGCCTTCAGCGGTATTAATGCGCCGGGCGGCTTCATGCAGGGATCGAAGCGGGAGTTCCTTCTGACCGGAATTGTTGTCTTTTCCAAGATCCGGATGGATATACAGCAAGCCATTCGCAAGTTGTGCGAAACCTTGGAAGGTGAAGAGTTGCAAAAGCAAAAGGGTTGTAAATAGCCGTTTCATTCTTTGTCTGGTTTGATTGGGACAAAGATCTTTCGAAAGGACGGCCCGTACCCTTAACCTAGCTTAAGAAATACGGCTATTTGGATTTGAGATCTCTTCTTACTTTACTCAAAAACTCCGGAGTAATTCCCAAATAGGAGGCAATCTGGGTATTGGGAAGTCGGTTGAAAAGATTGGGATATTGCTCCAAAAAACTCAAATAACGATCCTCGGCAGTGGAACTGAAGTTTTGAAGAACCCGATTCTGAAGTTCGATGTATTTGAGCTCGATCAAAACCTTAAAGATCCGGTCCAATTTGGGAATGTTGGTGTACAAAAAGTACAGGTCTTGCTGCTTGACTTGTAGAATTTTCCCGGGCTCCAACGCTTCGATATTCAATTGACTGGGCTTTTGTGTGTGGAAACTTCCGATATCCGCAATCCAGTCATTTTCCGCAGCAAATTGAATATTGTGCTCAAAGCCCTTGTCATCCACACCAAACATTCTAAAGCAACCCTCCTCGATAAAAGTATAATGCTTGCAAATCTCTCCCGCGGTCAGGATTTTTTCTTTTCTCTTAATTGATCGGGAAACAAACCGATCCTCAAAAAGTGCCTTTTCGCTTTCTTTTAGTGGGATGAAACTTTCGAAATGGAGGATAAGCGCTGGATGGGACATGAGGGAAATTAAGAAAGGAAAAACATTTTCAAAAATCCGGAATGTTGGGTGCCGTATTTAAACTCAATCAAAGCATAAAGTTTATTGTACTTTTAATTACAGTATTTTAAATTACACTAAAATGAGGTACTTTTACCCCATGCGATTTTACAACCGGGAAAAAGAACTCGATCAACTGAAAAAGATCCGCGAGAGATCTGTTCAATCGGCACAGATGACTGTGGTGATCGGTCGACGCAGGATCGGCAAAACCAGCCTGCTCAAAAAAGATATGGAAGGTCAACTTGCTGTTTATCTTTTTGTGGCCAAGAAAAGTGAGGCATTGCTTTGCCAGGAGTTTGTTGACGCAGTCAAGAATACGCTTGTGGTAAACATTTTTGGAGAAATCACCCGATTTCGAGACTTTTTTGCTTGGGTGATGGACTTGTCCAAAACAAGGAACTTCACTTTGATTTTGGATGAATTTCAGGAATTCAGGCTGATCAATCCTTCGATTTTCAGTGAGATTCAAAATATCTGGGATTCCGGAAAATCAGAAAGCAAGCTGAATTTGATTTTTTGTGGATCAGTGTATTCGATGATGAAGGACATCTTCGAAAACTCCAGGGAACCTCTCTTTTCCCGCGCCACAGCTAATATGATAATCAAACCATTTGAGGTAACTGTGATAAAAGAAATCCTCGGGGATGCCAATCCGAATTATTCCAAAGATGATTTGTTAGCCTTCTTTTCTCTAACTGGAGGTGTCGCCAAGTACGTGGAAAACTTTGTCTCTGCCGGAGCTCTAACGTTGGAAGGAATGCTTGAGGAGGTATTTTCCGAAAATTCTCTTTTTCTGGAGGAAGGTAAAAACACGCTGATTGAGGAATTTGGAAGGGATTATACCACCTACTTTTCTGTCCTTTCCCTGATCGCCTCTTCTAAAACCTCACGGCCCGAGATAGAATCTATCCTGGAAATGAGTGTCGGCCCTTTTCTGGATAAGCTGGAAAATGACTTTAGCCTGATCAAAAAAATCCGCCCGATTTTGGCCAAACCAACCGGAAGAACTGTCAAATACGAAATAGTAGATAATTTCCTTAGCTTCTGGTTTCGCTTTATTTTCAAAAACTACAGCGCAGTTGAGATTGGGAATTTTGAGTATCTGAAGGCTCAGGTACGAAAAGATTATTCGACTTTTTCAGGAAAAATGCTTGAACGATATTTTACCGAAAAGTATAAAGAAAGTCTGGGCTTTTCCGAAATCGGCACCTATTGGGAGCGAGGAAACACCAATGAGATTGATCTGGTGGCGATCAACTCAGCCGAGAAAATGGCGCTCTTGGCAGAAATAAAAGTCAATAAAGCGAAAATCAGCCTCACAGAATTGAAGAAGAAATCAGCACAATTACTCCAACAATTACCAGGCTATATGGTGGAATATCGTGGACTTTCTCTCGATGATATGTGAAAGCCAAAAATCAAACTTTTCGAATAGGCGATACTTTGGTAGAGCTTCCAACTCATGATCGATTCGCCCAAGTGAGTTTCTCCACTCACTTGATTAAATATTTTACAAATGCCCCGGTTAATGGGGACACTAACCGGGGCATAGAAGAGTTTGCAGCTCTGCAAGAAATGGGAAAGTCTGGAAAACCTGACTTCAGATCAATACTTCAAGCTTTTCAAGTAAGCAATACTCTTGGGCAAGGTCTCTAATTCATGATCGCTTTCATCCTCGATAAACATGTGCTTGATGCCGATCTTGTTGGCTTCACGGAGAATTCCTGGAAAGTCCAGCTCGCCCTCACCAAGCACAACATCATTTTCAGGACCTGTCAA
>DATIAI010000618.1:0-4658 GCA_035458065.1 Algoriphagus sp.
GAGCTCTCCGCTTTCAAAATCACAGCAATGCAAAAGGTTAAGATTTATACGTTTTGGGAAGGGTTCATGCCTTCTTATATCAAATTGTGCTTGAATACCTTTAAGAACTCGGGCTATGAATTTGTCATGCTCAACCACTCCAATTTGAATGGTTACATATCGGAGAAAGAGTTGCCTATTGAGAAGCTGGCCAATTTTCCACCTGGAGCTCAAGGCGATATTATTGCCGTACATATGATGAATCGTTACAAAGGCTATTTCATCGATGCGGATACGATATTCTTGGATAAAATCAATCACTTGGAAGAATTGTTGGATTCTAATGAACTGGTCATGATCGGAGACGAAAAAGTTCCTTTTTGCCATGCTGCATTTATCCTGAGTCGCGGAGACAGTGTGATACTTCATGAGTGGGAAACTAAAGTCAAGGAGCTGTGGACAGCCGTCGAATTTTCTGATAATTCCGGAAATCAAGAAAATTCTTCTTTTGAAATAAAGTCAAACAGTTTTGGCAATCCGCTCCTTCACCCGCTTATCGAGAAGTGGCTGAGCTGGGTGAAAATCCTTGACAAAGATTGGTTTCTTCCAGAAAATAGAGGATTGAAAGATGTCTCAAGTGGAAAAAGGAATCAGGCATACAATGAGTTTTATTTTGCAGAAGAAATCAAAGACATTCACTCTGCGCCTTTTTTGATTTTACATAATTCCTGGACTCCGCAATGGTTTAAAGATTATACCATTGAGGATATCAAGTTGGATAATCTTTTTATATCCAGGATATTGAAGCAAACAGCTTTTTGACTATTTGGAGTTGGAGGGATATAGAGCAAATGAAAAGGATCTGAATAATAAAAAAGCCTTTTATAATCAATTGATTACAAAAGGCTTTTTGGAGCTTAAATAGACATCCATCCAAGTCATTTGTTCCATACTAATCTATTCTTTAGCGTTATTCCCCCTGCTTACGTCTGGAGTTCAGGGGAAGGTCTTAGACCTGATTTAAGACCGTTTCAGGAATTTTTTAAAGATGGTATTACTGTAGAAAAAAAGTTACATCGTCACAGATCCGCATATTCTTGGACACGATACATCCCTTAAAAATATATTCTCCGGGCTGACTTCCTTTGAATTTTTTCAAGGATGAGATCCTTCCGGCCTTTCCGCTTACTTCTTCTGAAAACACCACTTGATCATTGACTTCCCAAATCATATCCCACTTGTTCGTTGGTGGAAGGCCTCTGACCACGAGCAAAAGTCCGACACTGTCCTGGAAACTTTGATTAGGTTCTCCAATTACCCTAACCTCTTCTATGGTATAATCTGAGGGTTCAGGTGGAATAATATTGCAACCAAAAAGTGTTAAAAACAGAAGAGGTAGCTTTTTCATCATGATATGAATCGTATTTAGAAAGGTGGGCACAAAGTGACTATGATATTGTAAGGTGAATTTGGGAATCAATGAAACAAGAATTGTGGGAAAAACAAAAAAGACCTCTCAAATCACTTCGAGAGGTCTTTTTGTGGAGCTGGTGGGATTCGAACCCACGTCCAGATAAGGAAACACCGTACCGTCTACATGCTTAGTCATCTGTTGTTTTTTCGATCAGAATATGCTGGATGACACACCTCATGCTGACTTAGCTACCGAGTCTTAGGCCTGCTTAATAGCATCACAGGCAGCAGTCCGATCAAGTCGACACCCCGGAATCCACCCCGAAAGGACGGGGGGCGGAGGGATGTGGCTGGGGAATCACTCTCGTGACTCAACCCTTTAAGCGGTCTATCCTAAAAGGTTAGATTAAGCAGCCATGGCGTAAGAAGTTTCGCCATTTATCGTTCGTATGAATCTTTTAAGGCCGTACATACTCCAGCCTGCATGCGAGCCCGATCTTTACACCTACTGTCAAAACCGGTCAGCCCCATTTGTGTTGGGAAGACAAAAGTAATTGAATTTTGGTTCCAAGTCCGATTATTTGCGATTTATGAATTACGATTTACGCGGTGATGGAAAGCACTTTAGGCCAATGGATTAATCAGAGAGTCTTGTTCTTTTGCTTACTAACAACCACTATGTAGGAGATCTTCAATTCTCTAATATTCATAATATTTCAATCTTCTAATTGATTGCCCTAAGCCTCAATTCATTAGGGAAAAACTTTCCAAAAGACTGTTTTTCTGACTGCCTGAATATCCACTTTTTTATATCTTGCGGCGATGGAAAACTTCGTCGTTTCGGCAAGAAAATACAGACCGGCAGATTTCAAAAGTGTAGTGGGGCAGCAGCATATCACCACCACACTCCAAAATGCTATCAAAAACAATCACCTCGCCCAGGCTTTCCTTTTTTGCGGACCACGTGGAGTAGGTAAGACAACCTGTGCCCGTATCCTTGCCAAGACGATCAATTGTGAAAACAAAACCAAGGACAACGAAGCCTGTGGCAAATGCGAGTCCTGCGTTTCTTTCCAAAACAGTTCTTCATTCAATATCTACGAGCTGGATGCTGCGTCCAACAACTCGGTAGACGATATCAGGAACCTTGTAGATCAGGTGCGCTATGCGCCGCAAAAAGGTCAATACAAGGTCTATATCATTGATGAAGTTCACATGCTTTCGACAGCGGCCTTCAATGCGTTTTTGAAGACCTTGGAGGAACCGCCCAAGTATGCCATTTTCATATTGGCTACGACTGAAAAGCATAAAATTATCCCGACAATCCTTTCCCGTTGCCAGATTTTCGATTTCAATCGGATCCAGATCAAGCATATCTCGGATCATTTAAAGGAAATCGCGGAGAAGGAAAAAGTGGATTATGAAGATGAAGCGCTTCGACTGATCGCCACCAAAGCTGACGGTGCACTTCGGGATGCTTTGTCCATTTTTGATTTGATCGTCACTTATTCCGCGGGGAAAAAAGTTACCTACAAGGAGACGATTGAAAACCTCAACATTCTCGATTACGACTATTATTTCAAGGTCGTGGATGCCCTGTTAGCCGAAGACCTTTCGGCAACGCTGTTGATTTTTGATGAAATTCTGAAAAAAGGCTTCGACGGACATAACTTCATCGTGGGTCTGAGTGAGCACTTCAGAGATTTGTTGGTAGTAAAAGATGAAGCGACAGTACAACTCCTGCAGGTATCAGAATCTGCCAGTGAGCGATACTTAAAGCAGACTCAACAAGCCTCCATCTCATTTTTGCTTTCCGCACTAAACCTGGCAAACCACTGCGATATCAATTATAAGACCAGCAAAAATCAGCGTTTGCATGTGGAGTTGGCTTTGATGAAAATGGCAAAACTTCCTCAGGCATTTCGGTTGGCGACACTTGTCGATGTCGAGTCAAAAAAAAAAGCCTGAGTGAACAACCGGAAACTGTAGCTGAACCTGCTCAAGCAACTCCAAGTATTCCTTCGGATTTTTCCTCTGCAAAAAAATCTCCTGTAAAGACCACGATTTCTATTCCCACCAGCCTTTCCCAAACCAAGAAAATGGTGGATGATAAGGCTAGGCAAAGTGAGGATTCGAAGGCCGTTTTAAGTCAGGAAAAGGTGGAAATCAAGACTTCAGAATCTTCGATTTCACTTACTCAAGCATTGTTCGATTTGCATATCTTTTCCATCCAGGAGCATTTCAGGCTGGCTGACAAGAAAATGGAATTGGCGATTTTGGACCAATCAATCAAAGTGCGTGATGGGGGAGAAGTTGTCTTGGAAGTAATGGGCCATGTGCAGGAAGAAATCGCCGGGAAAATGAAACCGGAGTTGGTCGGACTGATCCGTCAATTCACCGGTGCTGATCGGGTTCTGATCACAATTGAGGTGAAAGAGGAAGTCGATAACGGCAAGCCGAAACTCTACACGAATACCGACAAACTGAATCATTTGAAAAAAATATATCCAGCCTTAGGTGAGTTTCAAAAGAAGTTTGGACTGGAAGTGGACTTTTAGAAATCCAGGGAAATCCCAAAATTGATCAGGTTCTGTAATTGAACCGCCTGTTTTGAACTCCCATCATCCTGCCGGATATACACCTCTTCGTCATAAATCACTGCAGTTTCAATCCTGGTAGAAATGAATTTATTCACCTTGAGGCGGATGATAGAATTGAAATTGACTACCATATTACCAAACCGCTCATAGTTGGAAAAGAGATTAAGATCTGCTTTCCAGGTAACATTTTCCATCAGGATATAATCCGCCACACCCACGGCCACTGACATACCTGCTTCGGCGCGGACGTTTTCTCCGGGAACTACCCCAAATGCCCCGACATTGCTGAGGGAATCATTCATGACTATGGTAAATCGTCCCGTAAATGGTGAAAGGATAACGGACAGTTTGCTTTTGTCTTCGTAGGTTTTTCTCAGGTTCAAACCCGTGGAGGATTGGAGGTAGCCAGGAGAAAGCAAATCAGATATTTTTGTCCTGATTTCATTTTCACTTCCGGCTGGTTTGGAGTATTTATAGCCTGGCAAGAGCTGGGTTCGGGCATCCAGCTGAGTGGTCAAATACATCAGTTTGGAAAGTTGACGCCCATAATTGCTGACAAAAACGAAATTGTCATTTGTTTTTCTGGTTTCAAAATCCCTGCCTCCCTGACGGTTGAAGCCAAGGTTGACAGTCAATTGGGTATCCCAGACTTTAGAGTCCTTCTTG
>DATIAI010000619.1:0-3459 GCA_035458065.1 Algoriphagus sp.
TTCAAAACTGGGAGCAGAGGTAGTCTGGCTTACAGTGCCTTTTAGTGTGATCGTGGGTTGGGTGTTTTTGGTACTGGAGCAGATTGGAGAAAGTACCGAAAATCCCTTTGAAGGCGGTCCCAATGATGTCCCGATTTCATCCATGAGCAGGGCAATTGAAATTGACCTGAGAGATATGCTGAATGAAGAAAACCTGCCTCAGCCCATTCTTCCGGTCAATGAGATTTTGATGTAGAATCATCATTTTAAGGAGAAGTGATGGCTCAGGCTTAATTTTTAGCGATTGGACACATCACAGTCAACCTAAGCTCTCAATAGGTCTAGACGCCGGTCACCTATTCCTTTGAAGCTTGAATTTATTATTCAAAAAAAGATTAAAGACCAGATAGGGGTAAGCAGGTTTTGAGTTGTCTTATTTCAAAAAGAAACCAAAATCTTATCTTGCACCGAAAGTATTTTTATTTCCATGCAGGAGTCGGATTCACAGGTTTTTTTAGCGATACAATCAGGCCAAACTCCTGCCTTTGAAATGCTGTTCAAAACCTACTACCAGCCACTTTGCCGCTATGCGAATAGCTATCTGAAGGATCCCGATGGGGCGGAGGAGATCGTGCAGGCGGCATTTATCGGGTTTTGGGAAAAGCGAAAAACCATTTCAATCGAGACTTCGCTCAAGTCCTATCTCTACCGCGCGATCCGCAATGCCTGCCTCAATGAGCTGAAACACGAACAGGTGAAGCAGAAATATTTCGCTAATGAATCCATCAAGGAAGAGGCGAAATCAGAGCCTGCTGACCACTTGGCTATCCATGTGGAGTTAGAGGATAAAATCCGGGCAGCCATTCAGACTTTGCCTGAGCAATGCAGGTTGATCTTTACGATGAGTCGGTTTGAGGAGTTAAAATATCAGGAGATCGCTGACCAGCTGAATTTGTCCGTGAAAACTGTAGAAAACCAGATGGGCAAAGCTTTGAAAATCATGCGTGCCCAGTTGAAAGAATATTTGCCATTGCTGGCGATTTTGATGAGTAATTTGTTGGATCCATGAAGTGGGAAGAGGAATATATGGAAGACCTGATCGGCAAATTTGTAGTCGGGGAAGCCTCGGAATCAGAAATCCGGGACTTAAGGGAATGGTGCGCACTTTCTCCCGAAAACCAAAAGTATCTGGACGACTCTCTCAAAATTTTCGAAAATGCACAGCTGTCAGATCAGGATTTTGATACAGAAAAAGCCTGGGAAAATGTAAAAGGTAAGATCTCCGAAAATGGGACAAAGACGCGCTTTTTGTTTCCCGTTTGGGGAATTGCGGCTGGTTTAGTGCTGGTTTTGGCTTTTTCATTCCTGTTTTATAATCAATACACCAAACCTGAAGAATATCAATTTGTGAGTGAAAATCAAGTCATGACACAGACTCTCCCGGACCAGACGGAGATTTCACTCAACAAAGCATCCGAAGTCAAGGTCGAGTACAATGCCCGAAAGAAGACAGGGACCATCCAACTCAGCGGAGAGGCGACAATCAGTATCGGCAAGGAAAAAGAAATTCAGTGGACCGTGGAAGCAGAAAACCTTCTTATCCGGGATATAGGGACGATATTTCATGTCAAAGCTTATCCTGATGGGCAACAGATTGAGGTTTCTGTCCTGGAAGGGGCGGTGCAGTTTTATAGCCAGACTGAGGAAGGGATTGTGCTGGAGGCCGGAGAAAAAGGCGTTTACGACAAAACTTCTGGCATCTACAGCATAACCGTGGCAGACACCAATGTGGTTGCTTTCAAAACCCGCTCTTTTCAGTTTGACGAGGAAAATCTCCAGGCAGTCGTGGACCGGATCAGTGAGGTATATGACAGGAAAATTACCCTGACTGGAGGAATTGGATCCTGCAAGATCACCGTCGAGTTTACCGAGGAAGAATTTGATACGATCATTGGAATTTTGTCAGAAACTATGGGATTGGAAGTAAGTGAAAATGGCGATGAAATAATCCTGAGCGGCGAAGGCTGTTCCTAATCTGACGGCACTGGACTTATGAGGAAACTGTTACTGTTTTTAGCTGTATTTTTTTTGGTTTTGGGAAGTGTGCATAGTCAAACTATTCCTGTTTTGGAAAGGAGATTAACGTTTTCTGCCCAAAATGAGCGAATTGATAACCTCCTCAAAAGACTTTCCCAAGAAGCGGGATGTGTGTTTTCGTACAGTCCTTCAGCCATTGACGTAAGCGGGAATTTTTCCGGAAACTTTATAGACAGACCCCTTCGGGAAATCCTGGAGGTGGTTTTTGATGGAGAAGTTCAGTTAAAACCCAAGGGGGTATATGTGATTCTCACCCCCAAACCCGCCTCTTCCAAGGAGATGGTAGTGAGCGGCTATGTGGTGGATGAGGCAGGTCAGGGTATCCGGGATGCGACTGTTTACGATCCGATCACACTCAAATCTTCGACAACGGATGAGTATGGTTATTTTCAGTTTGAAGTGAAAAACCCCGCCGAAGAGAATTTTGAACTGGTCGTTAACAAGAAAGACTTTTCTGATACGCTGGTTCTGGACAACTCGGGCAATTCCTTTCAGAAGATTCTGTTGAAATCCGAGGATCTAGGCAAGAGTATCGCAGAGCCGATGAAAAATTTCTGGCTTTGGACCAAAAACTCCGTGGGAGTCACCAACCTCGAAAACGTGACAGACACGATTCATCGGGGATTTCAAATGTCCTTGGTTCCATTTGTCGGTACCAATAGAAAAATCTCCGGCAGCGTCATCAACGACTACTCGCTCAACGTGCTGGGAGGTTTTTCGGGTGGCACCGAAAAGGCCGAGTTCGGTGGATTGTTCAATATTAATAAAGGCGATGTGAAGTCTGTGCAAATCGCCGGATTGTTTAATCAGGTCGGAGGGCATGTCAAGGGCTTTCAGATGGCTGGCTTGGTCAATGCGACCCTGGATTCAGTAGATGGGGCACAGATTGCCGGTTTGTCCAATTTCACTACCGGCAATGTCAGTGGGTTTCAATTGTCAGGCCTGCTCAACATGACCACTGAAAGTCTGAAAGGAACCCAAATTGCGGGTTTGGCAAATTTCACAAATAGGGACGTGGAAGGGGCCCAAATCTCAGGGATTTTGAATATTGCACGAACAGTCATGGGTACCCAGGTTGGGCTTTTCAATTATGCTGACAGTGTTTCCGGAGCTCCAGTCGGTCTGATCAGCTTTGTCCGCAGAGGCTACCACAAAGTGGAAGTCGGTGCCGATGAAATGATGGCCTTGAATATCTCCCTGCGCACGGGTACGAGGTCTTTTTACAACATGCTTTTTGCGGGAATGCGTCCAGAGCAGGCAGACTCCACCACTTGGGCTTTTGGTTATGGAATCGGCTTTTCTCCCAGATTGGGCCAAAAAACTTTCCTGAATATCGAGTTCAGTTCCCAGCAAATGAACAAGGGCAATGTCATGGCTTTGAAC
>DATIAI010000620.1:0-6088 GCA_035458065.1 Algoriphagus sp.
CCAGAGATGAACCCGCCTTTATTTTTATCAAAACCAGTGATGGGCAAATCAGAGTAGATTTTTCAGAACTTTTATACTGTGAGGCAGCGGGAAATTATGTGACGTTTCAGCTTGAAAATCAAAAAATCCTTAGCAGAATGACACTTTCGGAAGTAGAACGGGTGCTTCCCTCCTATTTTATCAGAACTCATCGGTCTTTTTTAGCCAATAAAAACCGTGTCACAAGAGCTGAAAAGCATCAGCTTCATTTGGCAGGATTTACTGTGCCCATCAGTTCTCCTTATCTGGACGCTGTGATGGAAAAATTGAAATCCTAGTACTTCGAGGTTAAACCGGAAATGCATTTAAAAACTCTTTTCGGTATTCCACCGGAGTCTTTTTTATCCGCTCCTTAAAGAGTTTGTTGAAATTGGATAAGGTGAAAAATCCGCATTCATAGGATATCTCGCTGATGTTCAAATCTGTTTCATGCAAAAGTTTGCAGGCATGAGAAATTCGAACATCAGTCAAAAAATCAGAAAATGATTTGTTGACTCTTGATTTGAAAAACCGGCTAAAGGCCGATACGGAGAGGTTTGAAAGTTGGGCAGCTGCTTCCAAACTGACTTTCCCCTGGTAGTTCTGCATCACATATTCGTAGACCTGTCCCATTCGGTCCTTCTCAGATTCCTTGTTTGTATTAATGTAGGCTGCATCGGCGATCAGCTTGCAATCCGTGGAATCAGCAATAGTTTGAAGGATTTTGAGTAAATGGACGATGCTTTTCACCCCTTTCATTTCCAGCAATTCGATCATCATTTCCCTGACCAAAAGATTGGTCTTTCCTTGGATTTCAATGCCACGAAGTGATTTCCTGAGCATATTGGATATCACTTCAAATTCTTCCAGTTGAAAAACCGAATTGTTCAAAAAGTTGTCCGGCAGGTAAATCACAATCCCGTGAGTTTCCATTTTGTTTTCAGGAATATGATAGGCTTTGTCATTTTTCCATAAATGGGGCAGATCCGGCCCGGTCAAAACCATATCCCCCTCCCGAAAATTTTGCATGTGATCCCCAATAAATCGGGTCCCCCTCCCCTTCAATACAGTAAACAATTGATATTCAGAATGAAAATGCCAGTTAACATCAAAATATGGGGCGATCAATTCCTTGACTACAAATCCTTTACCTTCAGGAATCCTTGACTTTTGAAAAGGTGTTTTCACTGATTTCTGCTCTTTTTATCACTAATAGAATTACAAATTGACAAAAAACAGTCATAAATCAAGGTAAAACAGTAAGAAAATCTTAGCCTAATTGGGGAATATTAGGTTCCAAAAATTTGTAAGCCCAAAGCATGACCAATTTTAAAAACCCGGGAAGCTACTGCCTTCTCCTACTCACCGCCCTTACCTTACTCATTTCCTGCGGTAAAAAAGAAACTTTCCTTTCCATGACAGAACCCAGACGGGTAGAAATCCTCGTTTTGGGACATGAAAGTGAGCATCACAACTCCGAAAAGCTGATGATGTATTTGGAAACTCCGCTTTTCCAAAAGGGAATCAACCTCACCTACACCACAGATCTCAACGATCTGAATGAGGTGACACTCTCCAACTATGACGGTCTGATGATCTATGCCAATCATGAGCAGATCAGTCCGGAGCAGGAAAAAGCCCTCAAGGACTACATCCAGGGTGGAAAAGCCTTGATTCCGATCCACTCTGCTTCATTCTGTTTCCAAAACTCAGATTGGTATATCGAGGCAGTTGGCGGACAATTCAGCACCCACGGTACAGGTGATTTCACAGTTGATATTATCGACGCTGAGCATCCGGTGATGGCTGGAATCGAAGAGTTTGAAACATGGGATGAAACCTATGTTCACGCAAAAGTCAACCCGGACAAGCAGGTGCTGATGGAGCGGGTGGAAGGCGACAAAAGAGAACCTTATACCTGGGTAAGAAATGAAGGTGACGGCAGGGTATTTTATACTGCCTATGGTCACAATGAAAAGACCTGGGAAAAGAAGGAATTTCAGGAGTTGGTAGCCAACGGGATCCTTTGGGCTGTCGGGGACAAAGTGAAAGAGCTTTTGACTGCTTATGAAATCCCAACTCCTGAGTTTCAGGATGCTGAAATTCCAAACTATGAAAAGCGCGATCCTGCTCCGAGATTTCAGTTACCGCTTTCTCCTGAGCAAAGTATGAAACTGATTCAGGTTCCAGTTGGATTTGAATTGCAACTTTTCGCTTCTGAGCCGATGATTATCAATCCCATGGCAATGGCTTGGGATGAGCGTGGAAGACTATATGTAATAGAAACGATCGATTATCCTAACGAAGTAAGAACTGAAGGAGGAAACGACAAAATCAAAATTCTCGAAGATACGGATGGTGACGGCAAAGCCGATAAAGTGACTGTTTTCGCTGAAAACCTGAATATCCCAACTTCAATCATGGCTGTCAATGGAGGAATCCTGATATCCATGGCACCTGATTTTGTTTTCCTAAAAGATACCGACGGAGACGATGTCGCTGATGTCAGAGAGGTGGTCATGACCGGTTGGGGCAAAAGCGACACTCACGCAGGTCCTTCCAATTTGAAATATGGTTTTGACAATAAGATTTGGGGTGTACTTGGCTACTCAGGTTTCAACGGTGAAGTAAGTGGAGTCAAGCATCAATTTGGACAGGGCGTTTACCGCTTTTCACCAAGTGGTGAAAACTTGGAATACCTTGGAAATACCTCCAACAACACCTGGGGATTGGGTTTCACTGAAGATTTCGAAACCTTCATTTCCACAGCCAACGGGCAACACAGTGTCTATTTTTCCATGGCTAACAATTACCTGAAGCGTCCGATCTTCCAGGGATCTGCAAATACTGTTCACGGGATTGATTCTCACTACGACATGCCGCATCTTACTCCTTTCTTGAGACAGGTGGATTGGTTTGGAAGCTACACGGCAGCTGCCGGACATAACTTTTATACTGCAAGAAGCTTTCCCCAGAAGTATTGGAACCGCATTGCTTTCGTAGCAGAACCAACCGGCAGAGTCCTTCACAATGCAATCATCAATCCTGAAGGATCAGGATTTAAAGAGAAAAACGGATTCAACATTCTGGCAAGTTCCGACGAATGGTTCTCCCCTGTCCACGCTGAAGTGGGACCCGACGGAGCATTGTGGGTGGCAGATTGGTACAATTTCATCATCCAACACAATCCTACTCCAAGAGGATTCGAAAACGGTGCGGGTAATGCTTACATCAACCCACTCCGGGATGCCAAGCACGGCAGGATTTACCGAATGGTGTACAAAGGCGGCGAAGATTCAGAAACCTTTGACTTGAAAGATGCAAGTACCGGAGAACTGATCAAAGCGCTGAAAAGTGAAAACATGTTTTGGAGATTGACCGCTCAGCGTTTGATTGTGGAATCCCAAAACAAGGAAGTGATACCTGAACTATATAAAATAATCGCCACCGAAACGGTCGATGAAATTGGCCTAAACGGTCCTGCAGTCAATGCACTTTGGACACTTCATGGCCTTGGTGAACTGAATGGAGGAAACGCAGAAGCAGAGCAGGCAGTGATTAAAGCGCTTAGTCACCCTTCTGCAGCGGTTAGAAAAAATGCCCTGAGAGTAATTCCTAGAAATGAGGCTTCACTCAGCTCAATTTTGACTTCTGGTATTTTGAATGATGCAGACCTTCATACCAGAAAGAATGCATTCTTGGCTGTTTCCGAAATGCCATTCTCCGAAGATGCTGCAAAAGAACTGATGAAAGTGGCAGATGTAGCTGAAAACGGAACTGATGCTTATTTGCCTCAGGCTATTTTCGCTGCTGTCTTAGCTCACCCAACTGAATTTGCAAAGCGCGACAATACCAATGCCCTTCAGGCTGCCGCAGATGCAGAGTTTTCATTGGCAGACCGAATCAGCCGAAGCTTAGTTGCTGAGCAGTATCCTTTGGATTCCCGTAACTCAATCCTTTTCCCGCCTGAAGTTGCCGGAAAGGAAATTGCAATCCGAATGATAGTTTCCAAAGGGAATAATCCAATGGATGGGATTTTGGTCGCCCATGGAAATAATACCAATGGCTATAGCTTATATATCTATGAAGATGCTCTTCACTTTGCGGTAGCACAGGATGAAAAACTCACAATCATCAGTACCAAAAAACCACTTCCTGAGGAACAATTCACCATCGATGCTACCCTAGTGGAAGATGGAAGCATGACTTTAATGATCAACGGTGAAGAAATCGGCAAAGCCAAAACCAAAGGTCTATTTGCTGAAGAGCTTTCTCCAAGAAGAGTTCGTGTAGGCCAAAATGATTCAAGAAATCAGGTTGGAAAATATGAGGGAGGCTGGATGTTCTCAGGCAGAATAAGCAACAAATCTACCTTAGCACTGAAGAAACCGGGAGCCGATATTCAACTGATGGCTGATGCAGAATCCACTCCTGGAGCAAACGGCACCACCGTCATCAAATTGGGTGTGATCCCGCACGAAATGAAATTCAACAAAGCCACTTTCACCGTGAAGGCAGGTTCTCAGGTTACCATAGATTTCGAAAATCTCGACTTCATGCAGCACAACCTCGTAATTGGACAAAAAGGTACCATGGAAGTGATCGGAGCAGCGGCTGATGAATTGGCCAGAGACCCTAAAGGTTCCGAGCAAAACTTTGTACCTAAAATCCCTCAAGTCATTGCTGCCACCCGATTGGTGGATCCGGAAGGAAGAGAGTCGATCGTCTTCACCGCTCCTACCGAGCCTGGAGAATATCCATTCGTCTGTACGGTTCCGGGTCACTGGAGAATCATGAACGGAATCATGAAAGTGGAATAGTCATGGCATTGAACGTAAAATTCGCAGTCAGCACCTGGCTTTGGACTTCTCCTTTCAACAAAGAAACAGTTTCTCTTTTTCCCAAAATCAAAAGCTATGGCTACGATGCCGTGGAGATTCCGGTGGAAGATCCCGCATTGATCGACATAGATTGGGTAAAAAATGCACTTGCAGACAACGGGCTCAGTCCCGTTATCTGTGGGGCATTTGGCCCAAGCAGGGATTTGACAAATGAGGATGTTTCATATCACAAGACCTGTTTTGATTACCTCGATTCCTGCTTTGAAATCGCATCCCAATTGGGTGCCGGATTCGTCGCTGGCCCGATGTATTCTGCTGTGGGAAAAGCCCGTTTGGTATCTCCTGAGCAGAAGAAAATCGAATGGAACAGAGCTGTGACCAACCTTCGGAAAGTCTGCAACCGCGCAGGTGAATTCGGTTTGGAGATCGCTATCGAGACTTTAAATAGATTTGAAACTGACCTGATCAATACCGCAGCAGAACTCAAACAACTCATTGATGACATTAATGAGCCTCAGGCCAAGGCAATCCTGGACGGATTTCACATGAACATCGAGGAGCCCAGTATCGAAAATGCCATCAAAACTGTCGGCGACAAACTGATCCATGTGCAGGTATCTGAAAACTACCGTGGAACTCCGGGTACCGGCCAAACCAATTGGGCGGCCTGGAAGCGCGGATTAGAAGCGATCAATTATCAGGGAGTGATCTCTATCGAGAGCTTTACTCCCGAAATCAAGGAATTGGCAGGAGCTGTTTGTATCTGGAAACCACTCGTTCCATCTCAGGATGGCTTCGCGAAAGAAGGACTTGAATTCTTGCGAAAATGGGCTTCTGAATAAGCCGGTAGTCCGGAGCCGGAAGACCGAAGTTGTTAATAATTTTAATCCTTAATCGCTTTCAATTAAACTACCCAATACAAAAGGCAAATATGCCGAAGCATTAAATCAATCTAAAAACACTATTTGGAAATTCGGAGGGCAGTTCTTGAACGAGTTTAGATTTCATAATTCAGCGTTTTGAATTTCAATCTTACGTCTGCAGTCTTTCGTCTTCAATCTTTTTTTAAACCCAAAAACACTATTACTCATGAGCAAAAAACCTATCAACATCGCTATCGTGGGACTTGGATTTGGTGCGGAATTTATCCCGATCTACCAAAAGCATCCTCTGGCCAATATGTATGCGGTTTGTCAACGAAATAAAGACAAAGCCGAAGAAATTGGAAA
>DATIAI010000621.1:0-9559 GCA_035458065.1 Algoriphagus sp.
TTCATAATGGAAATGAATTTTCACTAACCAAAAATCAATAAGGATTGAGGTTCATTTGGACTTGCTGTCGACTGTGGACCATGGACTGTTGACGACTTTACTTTTAAAGGGATCCATTATGAAAAGGTGGTGACCCTGTGAATAATCACCTCAATTCCCCTCATCCAAGAGCTGATCCATGATAGGTTCAAAGCCAGGAAATCTGGAATTGTAATAGGTAAACAACTGAAAAATCGATCCTGTTTTCTTGAGATCAATTTCATTTTGCTCTACAAAGGCCATCATTTCGGAGGCTTTATCTCCAAATATCGGAAAGAGGTCTTTCCGCTTTTTGGGTACTTCATACAGGTCTTTTCCTTTCAGATAATAATAGACATTGCGCTTGATAATCTGATCATTGCGGTCTCCTACCATCAGAGCTACATTGTAATTGGATTCTTTGAAAACAGCAATAGTCCTTCGCATGAGCGGTAATTCTCCTTCCACAATCACCTCAAAAAAGCCGGAAATCGGCACGCCATCTTCCTTGAAGTCCATTCCGTTGACAAAATACCGGGGCACATTATAGCTGCTGTCCATCCACACAATATTCTGAATCCGAAGTCCGGGCATGACGGATACCAGATTTTTATCAGGCTCCATCAGTTCAAACATATTCGAATTGATATTGTATCGAACCCGAAAGCCCTCGAGCACAGTTTGTTCGCGGTAAAGTAGGATAGAAGCCACATTCCATTTTTTGTCCAGGTAAAAGTTACCTTCTACCGATTTGGGCTCAGGAGGAATTCCGTATATCGTATTTCCGATGAAATTGGGCCGCTCTACCAGCAAACGGCTCACATTGGTGGATCGGATGGTTTTTTGCAAAGCCGCTCCGGTACCTTCACTTCCATATTTGACCAGATAAATATTTCCCAAATCCATGTCTTCGGAGATGCGAATGATCCTTTCATAGGTGTTATATCCTGAGGCAGAAATGGCAAGACTATATTTTTCAGCAAGGATATTTTCCATCAGAAAATTTCCGGCACTGTTGCTGTAATTGCCGAAGGCGGTATTTCTAAGAGTGACCGAAGCACCTTCGATATATTCTCTGGTATCGAAATCCATGACACGGCCACTTAGGCTGAAGTTTTGCCCCAGTGAAAACATGGACACTCCCAAAAAGAGGGCAAAAAAAGCTATAAGTCGAAGTTTCATCATTTCAGGGTGTTAAATAAAGATTAAGTAATATAAGCCAAACTTAGAATTGTTGCTAAATGAATTGGTTTCGATTAGTTTAACTAATCATCAATCGCTTAAGGATTGGCTTTCTATGCTTTAAGGGCGTATATTTGAAAGGGTCATGAGTTTTGAAGATCCATTTTACGTTCTAAAATCACCAATAATTTGAGTTTTAAATCATTCAATTTTGAGCCTACCCTTCAGGAAGGGCTCGATGCCATGGGCTTTGATCGCCCTACTCCAATCCAGGAAATGGCAATTCCGGTCATCATGCAAGGCAGAGATTTGATCGCCTGCGCACAGACCGGTACAGGGAAAACCGCCGCTTTTGTACTTCCGATTCTTAATAAATTGACCAAATCAGGTTCGAGTACGCTGAATACCCTGATCTTGGCACCAACCCGTGAGCTTGCGATTCAAATCGATCAGCAGATCCAGGGATTCTCGTATTTCCTTGGCGTCAGTTCAGTTCCAATCTATGGAGGAGGGGACGGAGTAGTTTGGGAGCAGCAAAAGAAAGCGCTCGAAACAGGGGCCGAAATCGTAGTGGCTACTCCGGGACGCTTGATTGCCTTGCTTGCTGGCGGAAAAATGGATCTGAGCTCATTGGAGCATTTGATCTTGGACGAAGCCGACCGGATGATGGATATGGGCTTTTCGGATGATATTTTGAAAATTGTCAATTACCTTCCTCAAAACCGTCAGACTGTTCTTTTTTCGGCCACTATGCCACCTAAGATCCGGCAGTTTAGCATGAAATTCCTGAGGAATCCCGAGGAAATTTCTCTCTCTATCGGCAAGACCGCTGAGGGTGTCACCCAGTCCATGTATTCGGTTTATGATGGGCAAAAAGAGGATTTGGTACGCAATATTCTTTCCCAAAAGCCTTATGAGGCAGTAATCATTTTTGCCTCGACAAAAGATAAGGTCAAAGCACTATATAAAGTGCTCAAAAAGCAGTTTGACATAGAAGCTTTTCACTCAGATCTGGAGCAGGTGGAGCGGGAAAAAATCATGTCTAATTTCAAAAATAAGGCTGTTAAAATCCTGATCGGAACAGACATCATTTCCAGAGGCATCGATGTGGTTGGTATTGAGCTGGTCATCAATTTTGATACTCCAAGTGATCCCGAAGATTATGTTCACAGAGTTGGGAGGACCGCCCGTGCAGACAAAGAAGGTGAAGCGATTACGTTCGTAAATCCTAAAGATCAGCACAAATTCGTAAGAATTGAAAAACTGATCGGAATGAGCGTTACTCAAAATCCACTTCCTGCTGGATTTGATCCAGGTCCGGTTTATCTTGGAGAAAAAGCCAAAAGCACTGATTTTACCTCTTCAGCGCCATCAGGGGATAAATCCAAAAAGAAGAAAAAGAAAAAATCGGGTCAAAAACATTCAGGCGAAAAAGGCAGTCATGGATCAGAATCCAAACCCCGGACTGATGCTCCGAAGAATTTTTCCACTCCAAAACCTGAAGCTCCTAAGACCGAGCCATCTGTAAGTTCTGGATCAGAAAAACCCGGTAAATACGGACAGCGGAAGAATGTAATCGAGTCCTGATATTCAAGGTTTTGTTTTGGTTTTTGTGAAGTACTTCAGGTAACTTGAAGTACTTTTCACTTTTAATCCAGGCGCTATGCAAACCATCAAATTGAAATCAAGGGGTACTTATGTTTCATACCTTCAGGAGCTTCTAGGTAAGTTGGGGTATCAGATTCCGGCAACAGGCTTTTTCGGTGATTTAACCGATGCTGCTGTCAAAGATTTTCAGCTTAAAAACAACCTTGTCTCCGATGGAGAAGTCGGGATTAAAACCTGGACCATTCTTATCGAAAAAACTAAGCCTGCCCAGTCTTTTGGTGACAAGTTTCTCAGTGAACAGGACTTAAAAGATTTCGCCCAAAAGCATAACCTCGAGCTCCCTGCAGTGAAAGCGGTCAATGAAGTGGAGAGCAACGGAAAAGGTTTTTTTGTTGATGGCAGACCTAAGATTTTGTTTGAAGGTCATGTATTTTGGGATCAGTTGAAAAAGGCAGGCATTGACCCAACTTCATTATCCAATGCTTCAAATGCCGATGTTCTTTTTCCAAAAGCCACCAGAGCGCACTATATCGGAGGCCCCAGAGAGTATGACCGGATGGACAAAGCTTCAAAAGTTTCGCCTGATCCTAAAGTAAAAGCTGCAGCTTTGGCTTCAGCATCTTGGGGAAGCTATCAGATTATGGGATATCATGCAGCAAAACTTGGCTATGCTTCAGTGCAGGAGTTTGTCGATCAGATGTATATCCACGAGAGGAATCAACTGGAAGCTTTCGGAAGATACATTACGGTATTTGGATGCATCACCCATCTGCGGGCAAAAAACTGGGCAGCTTTCGCAAAATGCTACAACGGTGCCGGATATGCCCAAAATAAATACGATATTAAAATGGCCAATGCCTACCAGAAATTTTTAAATCAATCTTAATGAATCTTAAAGAACTCAATCAGCTATTCCAGAGAGATCTCGCAAAACTTGGTCAGGAATTATCAGCTTACCCTAATGAGGAAAAACTCTGGATAGTAGATGGGGAAATCGCAAATTCAGCCGGTAACCTGGCACTTCACCTTTTTGGAAACCTCAGGTCTTACATCGGTTTTGACCTCGGTGGAATTGCCTATGAAAGAAACCGGGACCGTGAATTTGCAGCCAAGGGCATTTCTAAGGAAGCCTTATTGGCTGAATTGGAAGAAGTGAAAAAGATTGTGGCGAATTCACTTTTGGGATTGAATCCAAATCGGCTGGGCGATATGTCAGTGCATGCTTTTTTTGGCTACCAGATGTCGATTGGTTACTTCTTGATTCACCTTTATGGGCACTTCAACTACCATTTGGGCCAGGTGAATTATCATAGAAGGCTCTTGGGTTCATCCCTATAAGTTTGTTAAATCGAATCCGGTACCTGCTTGATTAATCCCAGTTCGGATGAGTTAATTGGAGTTTGATTTTTTGTCAAATAAGAAAATCAATAGACCAAGTCCTACAATTCCGAGGCCGGCCAGGCTTTCCAAGGGTCTGTCCCAAAAAAGGTAAACCAATACTGATGAGCTAAAAATCAGGTAAATGTATTGAAGCCAAGGTTTAAATGGACTTCGGAATCCACTTTCCTTTTTGACCCTAAGGGAAGAATAGACGGTAATTGTTCCCATCAGCTGCAGGACAAATCCCGCATAAAGCATGATTTGTTCAAAAGAACCTGTAAGAAAAAGGATCAAGCTGATGGTTGTATTGAGGATTATGGCGCGGACAGGAATTCCATTTGAGTTAACCTTGGCCAAAGGGCTCCAAAGACGAAAATCCTTGGCCATAGCATAGGTGATTCTTGGTCCAACCCAAGCATAGCCGGAGATCGTGGCGATCAATTGTACTCCAATGAAAAAGCTCACCCACAGGGCTCCATTTGCTCCAAAAAGATTTCCAAAAGCAATGTCTGCCACTTCGACTTTTCCAGAAAGCTGATCCACTGAAGCATGCTTGAGAAGTACAAGCTGGAGCAAAATATAAACCACCATCACAGAGACAGTTGCCCAAATTAAAGCCTTTGGAAGGTTTTTCTCAGGTTTGTCGACTTCCTCAATGATGTAGGCTGCTGAATTCCAACCCGTATAGGCGTAAAAAACATAAATCAGCGAAACCGCAAAACCGGGCATGATCACTTCTTTTTGCCAGGAAGAAGAGAAATCAAAAGCAGGCAGTTCGACAGTTGATTGAAATGACAATCCCAAACCAATCAGAATCAGGACGAAACTTATTTTGATCAGGGTGAGAAAGTCTTGGAAAAAGGCTGATCGGCTAACCGAGAAAATATGTGCAACCGGCACAAGGATTAAAAAGGAAAGTCCAGGCAGGATGGTGTCTCCCAAAAGTGGACTTAAATATCCATTCATGGCCATGGCAGCAATGGCAATGGGAGCGGAGAATCCTACAGTAAGAGAAATCCAGGCATACAGATAGCCCACAGCCGGATGGATGGTTTCGGAAAGGAAAATATAGTCTCCGCCGGTTTTACGAAAGTGGGTCCCCAATTCTGCATAGACAAATGCCCCGATCAGCGCCATTGCACCGCCCAAAGTCCAGAGTAAAAGGATTGACCAAGTGTTTTGAACTTCTGCCAGTTGGAAACCCAAACTGGTAAAAACGCCAGTCCCGATCATATTGGCAATCACCAATCCTGCGGCCGTTTTCCAGGAGATTTTGGAGGAATTCAAAGGGCTAGTTTTTCGGGATTTTGGTAGTTCTTCCAGAAATGTAGAAGGATGAACTTCTTCCCTTCCACTAAATAAAAAATTGTAATATGCTTGTTTATCATAAGTTTTTGGATTGGTCCCTCGTTAATTTTTGGAAAAGTGAAGAAGTTAGAAATCAATAATTCAAGCTTTTCATCAACTTCGTTCATAAACTTGGCAGCGATCTTTATTGACCATTTTCTCTCCAAATATTCCAGGTTTTGAAAGTATTCAAACCGGGCATTGTCGGTCCAAATAATCTGCATTTATTTGAGAAAATGTGAAAATTTGTTCCGGAGTTCAGCCTTTACTTCTTCATTAGTTTTAACCTTTCCATTTTCCAAATCTTCTAAACCCCTTTTAATGCCTTCTCTTTCTTGATCTGAGATCATATAGATTTTATCAGCTTCGGAAGAGTTTTTTAGTTCCATTAAATGTTCCAGCATGAATTGGTTTTCGAGAGAGGATATACAATCAATGAATTTTTTTCTATTTTCTTCTGTGATCATTATTTCCACGAGTTTACCTTAAATATAAGGATTCGAAAGATTTTTATTTATGCAAAAAAGCAAAGCATTCCGGATGGAAAAGGCCTAAACGAATAACTGTTGTCCTGACATTTATTACCTGATAAATTGTGATCAAAAAAATCAAACCTTATCTTTAGTAGGTTGACATAAGTATTAAATAGACCTAATAAACCCAAGATTCAAACTCCATGACAATGTATCTGGCACCTCAATACGAGGATGTTAAGCCTTTACTGGCAGCTGTTGACTGTATTATTTTTGGTGTCCAGGAAAATAAACTTCGGTTGCTGATTTTTAAGAGGGAATTGGAGCCACTGGCGGGTAGTTTGTCCCTTTTGGGTTCCTTTGTGAAGATTGAAGAATCTGTGGATGAAGCCGCCGAACGAATACTTTTTGAACTCACCGGGCTGAAGGATATATACATGGAGCAACTGCACTGTTATGGTGCGGTGGACAGAGATCCGGGTGGCAGGGTGATTTCAATTGCTTACTGGAGCTTGATTCGGATGGATCAAAATCACCTTGAGTTTAATGTCCGTACTCACGAAGCCAGGTGGATTTCGATAGATCGGATTCCAGAGTTGGTCTTGGATCACAGAGAAATGGTAGAAATGGCGATTTCCAATTTGAGGGAAAAAGCCAGGTTTCGACCTATTGGATTTGAATTGTTGCCTGAGGAATTTACGCTTGGTCAATTGCTTAAGGTATATGAGGCGATTTTTGACCATTCGATCGATGAGCGAAACTTCAGAAAGAAATTATTGAACTCTGATCTTTTGATCCCCCTTCCCAAAAAAGACAAATCCACTTCCAAAAAGGGTTCCTTCCTGTATAAGTTCAATCAGGAAACTTATCAAAAACTTTCAAAAGAAGGCTATAGTTTTGGTTTTTAAATCAACTTGTTTTTTTTCTCGGGTTCTTAAAGTTTTTAATAGATGCCAAACCAAAGGCATTCAATTTGACTGCACTTAATTTTTTCCATCATTCTTCTCGCCAAAGTGGCCTTTAAAATTGCGGATCGCTATAAAGGTTTGTCTTAAAAATGCTCCATTCAAAAAAATTCAAAGAGTACTTGACTTTGGGGTTTATTTCTTTAATTTTATAAACGTATTAAATACATTTAATCATTGATTAATTCTTAATTGTTTATAATCAAACTTTTACAAATATGGAAATACAGATTGTTAGCAGGGCAAAGGAACATGGGAAGAAGGGGAGTTTACAATCTTGGGTTGAGGAAGGATACTCAATTTTTTCCCAGGAAGGTCCATCATCCATTCAGGTTGAAAGGATTGCAAGAAGCTTGAACAAGAATAAATCAGGTTTTTATTATTTCTTCAAAGACAGAGAAAGCTATATAGACAGCCTGATGCAGGAGCATTTGAACAGGTTAATATCTTTGACTTATCAAATCATGGAAATCAGGCAATTCGAACCTGAATACTTCAACCTCATGATTGAGCATAGAGAGGTGTTCTTTTTTCAGCTTCAATTGGTGAAAAATCGGGAAACTGAACTTTTCAAAACTACCCTGAATCAATTTAATAACCGGATTTCAGCTGCTGTCATTCCAGTATGGAGTGATTATTTGGAATCTTCCATAGAGGTGGCTGAAAAATTATGGGGCTTTACCAGAGATGCCATTTATTGCCGGGCAACAAAGGATAATTTCGGCTATCACTGGTTGGCTGATTTGGTAAGCGAAGCAAAACTCATTGCAAGTTTTCAAAATTCTCTGCCAGTAGAAATTTAAAAAATCCAAACTCGGAAAACTGAACCTCAGGTTTCGGGACTTTAAGCAGTATTCATAGAGTAAATAATATAGAATAGATCAAAGGGTTTTTAGTAATGCAAAGAGGCTGTCCCAACTTGAGACAGCCTCTTTTTATAAACTGGGATAGGTAAACCTAAAAATTAGACTTTGGATTTTCTATCACTTAATTTTTTGTCTTAGTCACGTTTTCGAACAGATCAATCGGAGTTGCCTTTACTTTTTCTTCGAAAGCCTTCCAATCACCGTTGATGAATTCATTTACTTTGACTATTGCCTCATCTGCAGACTCTTTAGCCTGAGTGTAAAGCCGCTCCTCAGTGGCCCCTGGAGCTCCGTAGCTGGAATTGGCATAGCTTCTAGGTGCAAACTGACGGGTCATGGTCGTGGGGTAGAGGTTTCTCACAATGCCCTGACCTTCTCTGGTAGGTCCGTTGAAAGCTTCTCTGGTTTTGTCCAGCTTCTTCTTGATTTCCTTTGCAGCTTCAGCCAAAGCTTTTGCTTCAGGTGTATCAATATCCTTAGTCAATGTATTGACTTTGTCAATTGCCTTCTGAGCTTCATCCAGTTTTTTGGTGGCGGTACTAACATCAGTCGAAAGGGTTTCAACCTTTTTGAGGAAAGTCTCCTTTGCTTGAAGATCAGCCAAGTTTACCTCAATTCTTGGATCCATGTTTACTTTTATGGAAGTTTCGGAGGAGTCAGATCCATAAACAAATACGGCTTTGTAAGTACCAGGAAGGGCATCTCCTCCGCTTGGCTCAAAGAAACCTGTACGGCGCGCACCGCCACCGCCTTGTCCGCCTCCACCGCCAAATCCTCCGGTAATTGCTGCTGAAGATTTACGGTCAAGATTCCAGATGATTCTGTTTACACCTTTTTCGGGAAGTGCTTTCAAAGTTCTGATTTGCTCTCCAGTTGAATTGTAGATTTTCACTGTGACAGAGTCTAGCTTTTCCTTTTCGTCATTGATGAAATAGCTCATTCGCCCCCCCGTAGCTCGGTTTTCTCCGGCATATTTTGCATTCGCAGCAAATCGTTCGCCATGAGGTTGTTGGACTTCGGCCTGATAAGCTTCGGGAGCTGGGAAGGCTGTGATTTTTCCGGTTGGGGCTTTTCCGGCATTTTTTGCAAAAGCTCTCAAAGGCCGGATGTCGTCAAGGACATAAATTGCCCGGCCGAAAGTTCCGATCACCAAATCAGCTTCTCTCTCCTGAATTGTCATGTCGTAGGTAGAAACCGCCTTAGGATAGCCGTGTTCCCACTTATTCCAAGTTTTTGCCTTGTCAAAAGAAACATACAATCCGAATTCAGTTCCCAGGAAAACCAGATTTGGTTCTTCCGGATCTTGTTTGATCGAAAGCGTGTAACCCCAGACCTTGCTGTCATCAGCGATTCTTGTGAAAGTTTTCCCGAAATCTGAGCTATAATATGCATAGGCAGCGAAGTCATTGTTTCTGTAATTATTAGCCACAACCCAAACTTCGCCAGCATTGTATTTGGAAGCCTGAACCTGAGGGATCCAGGAAGCTTTAGGTAAGCCGGTTAGTTTGGCTGCTACATTCGTCCAGGTTTTTCCACCGTCTTGGGTTACCTGCAAGTTGCCGTCGTCTGTACCTACCCAGACCACATTTTTGTCCACAGGAGATGGTGCAATTGCAATGATGGTGGTATGGTTTTCTGCACCGGTGATGTCGAAAGTCAAGCCTCCAGTCGTTTGTTGCTTCTGCTTGGTCGAATCATTGGTGGTCAAATCCGGAGAAAT
>DATIAI010000622.1:0-6297 GCA_035458065.1 Algoriphagus sp.
ATGAAAAAGATTTTTGATTTGTTCTTAATCGTCCCACTCACGAATTAATATGACAAGCATTCGGAAAATATCAGTTTTTCCATCAAATCTGCGCTCTAAGCAACTCCAAAAACTTCCTGTCTAATTTTTCTCCATACCAATCCTCGTACTCCACATCTTTCCGTCCAGAGTTCAATACTCCAAAAGTTCCGGAAAACTCCCAGATCCCAAATCCGACTTCCATCTCTTTCAGTACTTGAAGCACATCGCTAAACCAAGCCAAAAACACGTCGTGTGGTGTCTCATTGTAGCAACCACACTCTCCACAGTGAACCCCAACTCCCTGATCAATCAGTGCTTTCCAGGGTGCATAGTATTGTCGGATATTCTCAATATCCAGCACTTTATCTCCCTGCTTAAGCGGCCAATCAACCGGTGGGACCGTTGACGGATCTTTGTACACCCAACCTGCTTTGTAATGTGAGATTGGAAAAGGATGATACCCACGGCAACTTTGCGATAAGTCCAAATAGGCCAATTCAGGCACTGCCATTCCTCCACCCCCATTTCCATCAGCTATGACCAGACGAGATTTCTTCACAGATTTGATTCGCTCCAAAGCAGCTTTGGCCACCCGATGATAATCCACCACATCCACAGGTCCACCGGGACTATGTTGGTCATTTGGATTTTCCCGCTGATAAGGCTCATTTACCAAATCAAAGCTTAGTTTTTTGGATGAAATCCCCCGATATCGTTTGGCCCACATTTCCCAATGTGCGCAAAATGCATCCAAAGCTTCCTGATCTTTCCAGAGGTTATAGGGTTCTTCAAAACCCGCATTGATACAAAATCCCGGTGCGCGATGGAGGTTTAGACTGACATGCAATCCTTGTTTTAGGCTTAGCTCAATCAGCTGATCCACTTTTTCAAGACGGCTTTCGTCAAAGTTTAGCACTTCATCCGGTCTGATCGGTCGAGTGCGATCGATATTCAAATAACTCGGATAGGAGATTGGGATTCGTACAAAATCAAATCCCCAATCGGCGATCCAATTGAGATAAATTGGTTTAGTCGGTCTTCCCTGGCCAGGATTATGGGAGAAAAAATCAAGAAGATTGAAGCCTTTCCAGGCAGGAAGTTTATTCTTTGATTTTGCTTTCGCAAAAGACGGTAACGAAACCAAACTTGCTCCAGCAGTCGCAAGAGCAGCTTTTTTCATAAAATCCCGACGGGAATCAAATAGGTTCATGGGCTTAAAAATCATTTTTGAGCCCAAAAAGTACTTACAATTAATTGTGAATCGGCATCAATTCCTCGATTTTACATTATTGGTAGAGGGTTTGGTGAGCCTTGAGTTTTCGACATTTTCCTCCACATCAGCACTGGCAAAATCCAAAAAACTCCTACCATACTAAATACCAAGCCGCCGATGGTGCCGATTGCCAGCGAAAACCAAAAGATTTCATTTTGACCTTCAATCAGAAATGGAACCAAGCCAAAGCAAGTCGAGAGAACGGTCAACAAAATCGGAACCGCCTTTCCAGCAACCGACTTCAGGATATTTCGGTTATAAACTCCGGTTTTCCGGTTGTTGAAATCATTCAGGATAAAAATCCCCGCATTCACAGCCAAGCCTCCCAACATCACAAAAGCCGCATAGCCACCCTGATCAAAGTAAAAATCAAAAAGTGAAAAGATTAAAAACAAGCCAATAAAACTGATCGGGATTAAGAAAATGATGTAAAACGGTTGCCTGAAATTCTCGAACAGGATCGTGCAGATAAAGAAAATCCCAACAATCAACAATCCCAAAAGCCCATATTCCCGTTGGGCTTTTTCAGAATTCCAACTCCAAGTTTGCTTCTCCGCTTCATAACCAATCGGCATTAGAACCTTCATTTCCTCCAGCACCTCATCCAGGTATTCGTTGCCAAACTTGGCCGAACCCATGTACTCAAAAGCAACCACGCGGATGTATTGCCGATCTTCTTTATGCAGGGCATTGGTGGTGGTTTCGAGATTCAGCGTTCCGTAATCCGACACTTTCAAAATCCGGTCCTCACCACTGATGAGCCCTTTTTGCTCCAGATCAAACTTACTGAAGCTTTCCGCTTCCCGCTCCCGCAGCATCAATCCATAGTTTTGATCCGCCAGTTCAAGATAACTTGACGGGCCTTGAGGTTTGGACAAATCTTGCAGGGTATTGAGCACCTCAAACTGATTCGTCTCACCCAGAGCAATTTGGTTTTGGTCCAATCGAAGTACATATTCTTGGGTTTTTTGCTCGTTGTAGCTAAGGCGTTCATTGGTATTGACTTCGGGGATTCGCTTGTGTTGCTTGAGTTTTTTTGCCAAAGCATCAGCCTGCCTCTCCAGTTCGTCAAAATTGTATCCTTTCATTTCTACCCGGAAACTCGGAATCCCTTCGCCTCCTCCACCCGTGTAAAATCCCTGCCCGACTCCGTAAATATTCCATTGAGCTCCACTCCAGTCGGTGGATTTCACGGATAGCTTTCCCTTGAGCTGATAAGGCAAAGCTCCATTTTCGTATTGTTCCTTGAATGTGATTTCAATCTGTGCGTATTGCCCTGATATCACATAAGTGACAAATTGCTCGATTCCCTCTACACCCTTCAAATAAGTTTCAAATTCCCGCATGATAAAGTCCATCTGATCCAGGGTATTCCCAAATGGAAGCCGAGCTGAAACATACAACTTGGTCTTTGCGGGCTCTCGATAGGAGCTTTTTTCATAAACTCCACGCACAAACATCCGAAGAGAACCACCCAAGGCTTTGTCAACATAAGGCCTGATTTCTTCCTGATAAAAAGTATTCCCAACCGTCTTATTGTACCATTCCTGACCTTCCCATTTGGCAGGAAGAAAAAAAATCGGGGTTCCAAAAAGGAGCAAAATAGCGGTCAAAAAGGTCTTTTTATACTTTGCTGTGAAAGCGATTCCCAACTCATAGCGCCGAAGCCAATCCACTCTTTTTCTGAGTTTGGGAAGGGTAAGTTTTCTGCCTTTTTGAACAGATTCCTTAAACAAAACCTCATAAAAAGCTGGGGTAAAAAAGAGCGCTACCAACAAACTCACCCCCAGCATCACCGACACCACAATCGAAAACTCAGTGAGACTTTTTCTGTCTTCCTCCGGCAAAAGCAACACCATCAACAAGGCCGCAACGGTCGTGAGGGATGCTGCCAGAAGCGCCAAAAAAACCTTTCTGTTTCGGTATTTGTGCAGGTGATCCATCATCACGATGGCATTGTCCACGACCAAACCAAAGCTGATCGTCAATCCTGCAATGGTGATCATGTGGATGTCCACTTTGAGAAAATAAAGCACCATCGCCGTCAGACTGAGGTTCACCACAATTCCCAAAAACAGGATGCTGAGATATCGCCAGTTGCGGTTGATGAGGAAAATAAAAGCAATCAGGATCAAAATCGACAATCCGGATCGCTTATAGATCTTGTCCAGCTCCTTTTCCAAAAACTCAGTATCATCATTTTCCAGCCGAACTTCAAAGCCCTGCGGGAGATTGACTTTTGCCGATTCAATGGCGGTCTTAAGCGTTTTTGCCAGCAAAACTTTATTTACTCCATCGCGGTTGAATGCCGTCAATGTCACCGAATTATTCCCATTGATCCGGTAAAAGCGTGTGGCCTCTGCCTCTTCCAGGGTCACCTGGGCAATATCCCTGAGCCGAACTTCCATTCCGCCGGTTTGGAGAATCGCCAGGTTTTCCAGCTGGTCGAGCTTGTTTAGTTTTCGGTCAAGTGTGACAAAGAGAGTTTCTCCGCGGTTATTGTACACTGTGCCCGGATATTGCTGGCCAAAGGCTTGGGTGATCCGGGTGTTCAGCATGGTTTTGGAAATGCCAAAAGACTGCATCTTTTGGACATCAAAAGTTACAAAAACCTGAAGGTCATTAGCCCCTCGAATCTGGACTTCCTCCACTTCAGCAAACTGGGTCAAAGCAGGTTTGAGGACATCATCGGCAATCTTTTTGATTTCAAAAGAAGCAAAAGGACCATTGACACTGTAAGTCAGGATGGGTGTTTTGAAATCGTCCCGTGCCTGAGCAGATTGGGTCACAACCGGGTAGGAAAGCCGCTCATCCAATTGGGGATAAACCTGACGGATCAGGGCCAAAACCTCAAATTTCTTCAGCTCCATGTCCGACTTTTTGTCAAACCAAAGGGTAATCGATCCCTGGTCATAGTTGGATACCGAGGTGATTTTCTTGAGTTCGGTCAGTTGGGAAAAAGCCCCTTCCAGCGGAGATGTCGCCAGTTTTTCGATGATTTCAGGGGAGGATCGGGGAATGCCATACCTGACCGTCAGGACAGGTTCGCGCTCACGGGGATTGAGATCAACAGAAAGCAAGGGCACTACGGCAAAGCCTAAAATCCCCAAGACAACAAATGCGATCAATACCCGAAATGGTGTCATGGCTTTTGTTTTTTGCCAAACTGCGAATCAAAAAACCAATACATCAACGGCACGAAATACAAAGCCGTGATGGTTCCAATTGTCAATCCTCCAATCACCGCAAAAACCAATGGACGCTGCAAATCCGCACCGAGTCCTGAACTGAAAATGATCGGAATCAAAGCCAAAATAGTGGTGATGGAGGTCATCAAAATCGGCTTGAGCCGGATCTTACCTGCTTCATGGATGGCTTTATCCAGAAGCTTTGCTCCAGACAAGCTTTGTTCTGCAGAAAATTCTGCCTTGAGATTATTGATCGTGTCGATCTTGAGAATGGCATCATTCACCATGATTCCCAACATCACCACCAAGCCGATCGCTGACATGACATTCAGCGTAGCTCCGAAAATCAAAAGCACCAAAAATGCTCCGGAAATCCCCAAAGGGAGTGTGAACACTACAATCAGCGGCTGCCAAAAACTCTCGAACTGAGCAGCTAAAATGAAATAAAGCAGCAAAACCGAAATGAGCAAGATTCCAATCAGCTGACGGATATTTTCCTGATCTCTGAAGAACTGCCCTTTGGTTTCCACCGCAAGGTTTTTGTCGACTCCCCATTTGATAAATTCCGCGGCTTGGGCATCCGGATTCTCGGAAGTCACTGCGGCGCTTTGGAAAATTCCTCCACGATCAGCCGTCACATATTTGTACTGATCGGCATATCGGAAATCCACAAATTCCCGGAGCAAATATGAAGTACTGTCCGAAGCATAAACTCGCGTATTTCGAAGCAAATCCTCAAACCTTTCCTGATTTTCCCGAAGTCTGATCGGTGTAATCTCCCCAAATCTTCGGATATCGGTGATGGTAAATACTCCAAAAAGCCGGGAAAGTTGCTCCTGAACATTTTCAACCGGGATTTGGTAGAGAGAAAGCTTGTCCGCCAGCAGAGAAAAGACCACCGAGGATTCCTCTTGCAGGCCAGGCCCTGGTTCCCAATTTTCCGCAGGAAAATCCTCCAACCAAGGTTTCATTTTTTGCGCTTCGATCGGCTTTTTGGCATTCAGATCTTTCCAGCGAACCTCATAGTAAGGCATATTGGAGTTGAAAAGTTGATCAAATGCATTTGGTGCATCGCCCAAGGTAAAAGTCGCCAGGGGAAAGTCTTTTTGCAGACGGGAACGGAGGATTTCCAGCTGCTCGTCTTTCTTATTTTCCGAAGGGAAAAGCAAATACAAAAGCGAACGCTGAAGCGAATTGTCTCCGTCAAAAAGTAAAAATTGCCTCACTCCCACATCAGCCTCTGCTTGAGAATAACCCTCAACCTCCCGGATCAAACCGATCAGTCGATCCCGATTTTGAGCAACTGAGATGGGTTCATTCCAGTCGATTTCAAGTGTGGCATCCGGCTTTTCAATTTCCGGCAAGCCTTCCGACTTTAACAAAAAGCCCAAACTTAATCCTAACGGGATGAGAACCATAAACCCGACCAATGCAGCTTTTTTCCTTGCAAAAACCCAGTCAAATCCCCGCTCATATATCCTCAGAGTTCGGAGAAAAGCCTTGGGTTCCCCCTTGAGCGAGTCCCTTTTTCCCACCCTAAAGATCATCCAATACAAAAGGGGAAGCAGCACAAAAGCCACCAAAAGGGAAACCGACAGGATGGCCCCAACTGCAACCGCCTGATCATAAAACAAAGCTCCTGAAATCCCGCTCAGAAAGACCAGTGGTACAAAAACCGCCAAGGTTGTCAACACCGAACTGATCAATGCGCCCATCACCTCATTGGATCCCTGGACGCAAGCCTCAAACAGGGGAAGGCCAGATTCTCTTTTTCTGGTTATGTTGTCCAAAACAATAATCGCATTGTCGATCAGC
>DATIAI010000623.1:0-3830 GCA_035458065.1 Algoriphagus sp.
CTGGGAATTATACATTGGAAGTAAATACTCCTGCTGGTACCTGTGTTCAAAACTTACCATTTTCAATAGATGGACCACAAGGCCCACTGGCAACTTCCCCTTTGACGAAAATAGATCCTGGTTGTGGGGCGCCTAATGGTAAGCTCGAACTCACCATCACCGGAGGTTGGCTGCCTTATTCTTTGGAAGTTTTCAAAGATGGAACCAGTCAAGGGGTCCAAACAACAACTGATTCAGATATCGTACTCGATGGATACCGCCCGGGTGAGTTTTATATTGTCATCACCGACAATGAGGGCTGTACTCTTACTTCAAATTCAGTGATTTTGGTGGATGGTCCGACCCAAATACTTGTGGACAAAGAGGAAATCTGCTTTGGAGAAATGGTAGTATTGACTCCAAAACTCGACCCAATCGCTCCTGGAGCAAGTTTTGAATGGTTCCGCGATGCCGCAAAAACTCAGCAGATCTTAAGCAGCCCAATCCCGGCCTCTGATGGTGTTATCTACCAGATCAATCCTGCCAATGGGCAACTTACCATTTCAGAACTTCCTGCAGCTCCTACTGACTACAACTTCTATGTCACTGCTTCCGGAACTGGTATTTGTCCGGGATTCACAGGGATTGGAGTTGTTAAAGTTCACGAAATACCTTCAGCTTCTCTTCAGATAGACAATGAAGTATGTTTTGGCGATGGAGGAACTATCACCGTCAATGCCACTGGTGGATCAGGAAATTATTCTTATAGCCTCAATGGCGCTGCTTTCGTCAATACTACAAGCTTCCAAGTGCCAACTGGCACACATCAGATAGAGGTAAGATCTGCCGAGGGATGTAGTATTGTGCTTGACAATATTTCTGTCACCGGTCCAATAGAAGCTTTAAAAGTTGAAAATATAGACTCGGACAACCCATCCTGTGATACTGATAATGGGCAGGTGAGATTCGAAATCAAAGGTGGTTATGAACCATATTCTATTGCCGTAATTCAAAACGGAAACCAAATCAGAACCCTGACTCTCCCTGTAGCGGGTCAATTGACAATTCCAACTCTTGGAGAAGGAGTCTATAATTTTGAAGTTACGGATACTGCAGGTTGTGTATATCAGGTGCCGGGTTCTCTGGATTTGGATGAGGTCCCAAGCATTATTACAGCTTCAGATGATGTAATCTGTGAAGGCGAGACAGCGGTTCTTACACCTTCCCTGCCTCAGAATATTGCCAACCCTGCATATACCTGGTCTTTTGACGCCGCCGGAAATAATCCAATAACCTCCGGAGTAATAAATAATGTCACCTTTAATCTTTCCGCAAACGGCGAGTTGAGTATTGATGGCCTTCCTGAAACCAATTCTCCATATACCTATTTTATAATGGCCTCGGGTCCTGGAATATGCGGGATTTCCCCTATGCCGGTAAAAGTAATAGTGAATGCAATTCCAAATTTGAGAGTATCAAACCCTTCAGTGGTATGTGACCCTACCGGTACCGTAGATTTGACTGAATACATCGAAGGATTTAATCCTGCTATTTATGACTACAACGTGGTAAGCCCTAATGGTTCCGCCATGAGACTGGATGAAATTGGTCAAGTGGATCTGTCTGGTGACTACAGAGTGAGCTCTTCCCAAAAAGGAAAAGGCTGTTGGAATCCAGCTCAAAGAATCAGAGTTCTGATTGCGGAAGAGGAGCTTATTGCCAATTTTGAATATCAATTTGATTTGGGTGACGGAGTGCTCACTCCCAACACAATTGTTCAAATTCAGGAAGACGTATTATTCAAAGACCTTTCCCTCGGTAATGTCCTTATCTGGAATTGGGATTTTGGAGATGGTAATTCCAGTGGAGAGCAAAATCCGATACACCAATTTCAGAATAAAGGAACCTACACCGTCACACTTACAGCTATTGATACCATTGGCTGTATCTCTACATATCAAACAGTGATTACGGTCAATGCAGATTATAAAATTATGATACCTAATGCCTTCACTCCTGATGGCCTAAAAAACCAATATTTCAAACCATACTATAGGGGCATTGCATCTATGGAATTTTATATCTTCAATACTTGGGGTGAACTCATTTACAAAACTGAATCGATGGAAGATTTGGGCTGGAACGGCTTTCATAATGGAAAACCCGCAATTAATGGGAATTATGTTTACAAAGGTGTATTCTTCACTAGAGGAGGGGAAAGAGTTGAAGAGTCTGGAGTCTTTATATTGATCAGATAAGATTTTCAAAGATCCAATTATTAATACTTTACCTGCAAATCAGCTGTGCAAAGTTCCTGAGCAGCGTTTGTAAGAGACCTGGAGCATTCTGGGCACTGCTAACCTTCGTCTTTGTTCGATAATCCGAATCTCAAACCAATTCTTGGCAAATTGGCGAATGAGCGGATTTTCATAAAAAATTATCCACATTTGTGACCTGGAATTTAAAGGTGGGAAAATCAACCAACCATACCCTTTTCAACTGCTCATCCTCCTTTATTCATTCACTTCGGGTATAAAATTAAATTGAAATGGTATTTAGTATTGAATTCCCTCCATTAAAACATGAAGGATTGAATTTGGAATGGAATTTTTCTCTAAATAGTTTAACCAAATGATTCTTAGCTATACCATAGTCTTCCTTTCCCTTTTGCTTGCAGGTCTGATATATTATCGGCTTGCAAAGAAATTTGGAATAGTCGACAAGCCCAACCACCGTTCATCTCATACCGATACGACCGTTAGGGGTGGGGGTATACTTTTTCCACTTGCAGTGGTTTTCTGGTGGATGGCCCATGATTTTTTGTTTACCTGGATGGTTCTGGGCATTATTTGGATTTCTACGGTCAGCTTTCTGGATGACATGTTTACCCTGTCAAGAAAACTCCGGTTTGGAGTCCAATTCTTAGCATTGTCAATGGCATTCTATGATCTTGGAGTATTTGAACAAGAATCTTGGTGGGTTTTGCCAATCTTATATTTTGTGGCCTTGGGCATCATCAATGCCATCAACTTCATGGATGGAATCAATGGGCTTACCGGATTGTATGGCTTGGTCTTTTTCGGATCTCTCCTTGCCGTTAATGAATACATGCCGATTTTCACAGAAAGCCTTATCCGATACGTAATCTTGGCTATTCTGGTGTTTTTGCTTTTCAATTTCAGGAAAAAAGCCAAAATGTTTGCCGGGGATATAGGCAGCATTTCATTAGCTTATCTGATTATTTACTTTTTGATGCAATGGTACCTGGCTTCTCATAACTGGACCATCGTTCTATTCCTTCTCATCTATGGAGCTGACAGCCTGATTACTTTTGTGCAAAGACTTCTTCGCAAAGAGAATGTTGCACTTCCTCATCGAACCCATTTGTACCAAATTCTTGCAAATCAGCTTAAACAAGACCATGTAATCATAGCGCTGATTTATGCTTTGATTCAATTCGGAGTCAATTTTTCCCTGTTTATTTTTCCCCGCTCAGAACCTGGATCATGGTTAACATTTGGGGTTTTGGTTGCGACAGCAGTCATTTATTTAAGTATTAAATCCCCGTTAAATAAAAAGTATAAAGTCTATTGATTCTTTGATCTTTCTTCATTTGTGAATTTCCTAAAGATTTTTCTATCTGATAATCCACTTTGTTCCGAACAACTAATCAAAATCAAGCCTTCCTGAATACTGACCACTGGCTTACACTATTTCAGCTTTCCTACTTCATCTTTCATACTTCATACTTCATCCTTCAATTCCCCTGCTCGCTGACCACTGTCTTACACTTCTTCAGCCTTCATACTTCATCCTTCAGCCTTCAATTCCTGCTCACTGCCCACCACCAC
>DATIAI010000624.1:0-4335 GCA_035458065.1 Algoriphagus sp.
ATCTTGGAAGGCGTACTTTCAAAATTGTAGAATAGAAAAAAATTGAATCTCAAAGGTAAATCCTGAGGCCATTGGAAAGAGTTATGGTGGTTGCAAAGGTATGCCGGGTGATGTGAAATGTTAGTTCTTTATTTATTCCACAGAGATCTGCAATCTCTTTGAGGTAGGCGTTTAGCTTTTGATTGCTGGGAATAGGGAGGTCAGTATTCTACCAAAAGCATTCAGAATATTTTCAGGACATCTGTCCAAAAAATGGGAAGCCTTCAATACTCGAACAATTTCTTAAAATGATTTTTTTGCTCTAAGCGGTCCATTGATCCTGGAGATCAGAAAGTTGAACTGCAACAGGCAGCTGCAATTCTTTTATTGAAAGACTTCAAGGCTCATTTGTAAAAATATTTTTTGGAGGAGAATTTCTTTCATTTCCCTGATAAGGAAAAAGTTTCTGGTTTTTTCTTAGCGCATTGCACCCAATTGGACACTTGGGAAATTACCCAAAATACACTTCTGGATCTTACACCCTTTAATACGCAATACCCTATAGTGCAGGATGGTGAGCGGTTTTATAAAATTAAAATTAAATGATTGTCAGCTGGTTACTTGCAAAAATGTTGAATTTGGCAAGGGCTCCATTTCTTAATTCTAGCTCAAAAAAATCGAACTGAAATTTTAAACTAGGATAAAAAAGGAGGGCCAGAAATACAGAAAAGCTATTAAGAGAATAGAAAAAAGGCCCAAATATCCGATGACATCGTTCACAACTAATCAGGTTTTACTTCATAGAATATCTGTTTATTCAGATAAAGAGGCATTTTCGGAGCTTTTCAAGAGATATCATTCCAAACTGGTATCGTTTGCTGCGTGTTTTTTATCCGATTATGAAGAAGCTGAAGATTCGGTATCAGAGGTATTTGTTAGACTTCTTCAAAAAAAACAGGAACTCCAGGATATCGAAAATTTTGAGGGATACCTTTATTATTCTGTGAAGAATCAATGCCTGAATCAACTGAAGAAAAACAAAAGGAAAAATAAACTATTTACTCAGCTCGATTATCAAGATTATAATACCGGAGAATATACCCAGCCCCTTCAACAATTGTTGACTATGGAATTGCGGGAGAAAATTGCATCCTGTGTGGATAATTTGCCTCAAAAAAGGAAACTGGTTTATAAGATGACCAAAGACGATGGCTTGAAAATAAGGGAAGTGGCTAAACTGTTGGATATTACCGAAAAGACTGTAAAAAAACATCTCGAATTGGCGGTTAGAGATTTAAGAACAGAAATTGAGCGATATCAATCAAGCTATAACAATCAAACTAAAATTGTACCGATAAATTCCAAGCTTAGTGGTTTGGGTTCGGTCTTACTTTTAGTTACTGATTTTTTTGGTTTTACTGGGGAAACTCTTTGATTCCGAAATTCATACTTACTTCCATGATTTTTTCTTTTTTTTTTGACCACCCCAAACATGGGATTTATTCCTTTCATTGAATATTTTCTGATTTTTTGTATGGGTATTTTATTTGAAGGCAAAATTTATTTTTAAAATTTTTCGAACTGCATTACGCCTTTCTTTTATGGAGATTGTCATTTAGATGTGCAAGAACCAAAAGATCTCATTGACAAAATTCTCACCAAATGGCTGACTAACTCTGCCAGCAATGAAGAACTTCAAATTCTAAAGAACTGGGCTAGTCAGGATGAGGCGAATTTGGAGTTGATGGAAACCCTAAAAATGATTTGGGGCGAGAAGACTGCTGAACCCATTTTGGTAAATGTAGAAGATAGGATTAGTGAGATTTGGCATCGAGGGGTTGTGAAAAAGCCGAAAGGAACCCAGGGGAGAAAACCCTGGATGAAATACGCAGCAGTAATATTTCTGTTGGTAAGTTCTGCCTTTGGGATTTTTTATTTTTCACAGGTGGAGAATAAAGGGCTGGACAATCAACAGGTTATGGTCCCTAGTTATGTTTTAAAAGAAAACAAGGCTGGACAAAAGACCAGAATTTTTCTTCCGGATGGTTCGATTGCCTACCTAAACAGCAGCTCTAGAATTAAGTATTTGAGCGGTTTTTTGGGCAATGAGAGGAGAGTTATCCTTGAAGGCGAAGCATTTTTTGAGGTAGCCAAAGATGAGACGAAACCATTTATTGTCGAAAGCAGGACGGTAGAGACGGTCGCACTCGGTACAGCTTTTAATGTCAATGCATTTGATGATTCAAAGGTAATTAGGGTCTCACTGGTAGAAGGAGAGGTTAAGGTAAATCAAATGGGAAATAAAGGTGAGACAGTTATTTTGAATCCCGGTTGGGAGCTTGTTGTCGTTCCCGAAACCCGTTCATTTTTGGAAATTCCATTCAATCTTGAAGAGGTTATTGGTTGGAAGGAAGGCAAATTGGTTTTTAATCAGGCCACGCTACAGGAGGTTTCCCAAAGACTGGAAAGATGGTATGGAGTACAAATTCAGATTAAAGGTATTGTGCCTGAAAACTGGAAGGTAACTACCGTTTACGAGAATCAAACTTTGAAAAATGTATTAACAGACCTACAATACTCTAAAAAATTTGCTTATGAAATAGAAGAATCGAAAGTAACTATCACCTTTTAAAAAAACAGAACCAATGGGTTCGGACCCCATTGATTCTGAACCGGTCAACAAATTGGTATGAAGTAATTGTGTTGACCTATTAAAATACTAGTCGGTACTTTAACACCCAAAATTATGATAAATAAATTAATACATCTAATACTGCAAATGACAAAGTATTCCCTTTATGGTTTTTTGTTTCAGATGCTCCTGTTTAACGTGGTGCTTGCGCATTCCATTAATGCTCAAAAAATTGATGAAGTATTTGTTCGGGTGAATTTCTCCGAAGAAAAACTGGTCAATGTTTTACAGGCGGTTGAAAAACAGACAGAATTTCACTTCACCATTCAGGAACATGAAGAATACCTCCGGAAAAAGGTCTCAATCAATAGCGCAAACATTTCAGTAGAAGAACTGCTAAAGGAAATTGGTAAGCAGGTTGGCCTCAACTTTCAACAGGTCAACAGAAATATATCCATGTGGCTTCCTGAAAGTCGTGGTAAGGTTAAGGAAGAAATAATTATCGCCGAAAAAATAAATATAGTAGGGCTGGTAACCGATAACACCGGATCGCCGATTCCCGGAGTGACAATAGTTGTGGAAGGTTCTACCTCGGGGACTGTTACGGATATTGATGGGAATTATTCAATAACCGCAGAATCTGGGGATGTATTGATTTTTTCTTTTATCGGATATAAGTCACAAAATATTGTAGTTGGAAATCAGACTGAAATCAACGTTGTCCTACTGGAAGATGAACAGGCGCTTGAAGAAGTGGTCGTGGTGGGATATGGAACACAAAAGAAAGAAGACGTCACTGGATCTATTGCCACCCTAAATGAAAAGGCAGTAAAGGATCTTCCAGTCTCCTCAGTTGATCAAAAAATGATTGGTCAGGTTGCCGGGGTGCAGATTCAACAAGTTTCCGGTGCACCGGGAGCAGGTACTTCAATCAAAATCAGGGGAAGTGGATCATTGGGTGCAGGAAATGAGCCCCTCTATGTGGTGGATGGAATGCCTTATTCCGCTGGTATGAATCAGGCCTTGAATCCATTGGTGTTTATTGATCCCAATAACATTGAATCGATCACGATCTTAAAGGATGCCTCTTCAACCGCCATTTACGGGTCGAGGGGAGCGAATGGTGTGATTATGATTACTACCAAAAAAGGATCTTACGGTCAAACCAATATTACTTTTTCAGCTATGGCAGGCGTACAGAAGGTTCCTGAAAAAGGTAGACCAAATATGTTGAATCAGCGAGAATTTGCTCAGTTTCAACGGGATCGAATTGATATTGAAGTTCAATTAAGAGAAAAAAGGAATGCAACTCTGGAAGATTATCCGGTAGAGTACAGAGATTTGGATGCATTGAATGGCGAGGGCACAGATTGGTATGATCTTTTGCTTCGGGAGGCGCCTATTCAGGACTATAATTTCAATCTGCAAAAAGGCACAGAGGATACCAGGATTAATTTCAGTATGGGCTATTTCAATCAGCAAGGGGTTGTGAAAGAGACCGGGCTTGAGCGATTTAGCAGTAAGCTAGGGATTGAATCCAATCTCAATGATAAGTTAAAACTTGGCGTTTCAATTCAACCAACATACATCAGTCAGAATAGGGCAAATACAAACCTAAACAGAGAAGACGTGCTAGGAGTAAGTATTTGGGCCAATCCAATATCTACCCCCTATGATGAAAACGGGAATTTAAAGCCTTATGTAGTCGCTCCTCAAAGTAAGTA
>DATIAI010000625.1:0-3025 GCA_035458065.1 Algoriphagus sp.
TAACATCGTCAAACTCCCTAATGTATCTGCCTCTGTTCCTCAACTGAAAGCTGCCATCAAAGAATTGCAGTCTCAAGGGTATGCACTTCCCGACTATCCGGAAGAGCCAAAAAATGAGGAGGAAAAAAATGTCAAATCAAAATACGACAAGATCAAAGGCTCGGCAGTGAATCCTGTTCTTCGTGAAGGCAACTCCGACCGAAGAGCTCCATTGGCTGTAAAAAACTACGCCCGAAAGCATCCGCATTCCATGGGCAAGTGGTCAGCTGAATCCAAATCTCACGTGGACAGCATGACTGAAGGTGACTTTTACGGAAGTGAAAAATCCCTGACAATTGAGGCTGCCACCACGGTTTCAATCGAATTGGTCGGTAAAGACGGTAAAAAGGAAGTCCTGAAATCAGGATTGAAACTCATGGAAGGGGAAGTGATCGATGCTGCTGCTTTGAGCATTTCTGCATTGAAAGCTTTTCTGAAAAAAGCAAAGGCTGACGCCAAAGCTAAAGGAGTACTTTTCTCCCTTCATTTGAAAGCTACCATGATGAAGGTATCTGATCCTATCATTTTTGGACATGCAGTCAAAGTGTTTTTCGAACCGGTATTTGCAAAACATGCTGCAACATTTGATTCGATTGGGGTGGATGTCAACAACGGTTTCGGTGATCTTTTGGCGAATCTGGAAAAACTTCCTGCTGACAAGAAAGCAGAAATTCTTGCCGATATCGATGCCTGCTATGCCGATAGCCCTGAAGTTGCCATGGTAAATTCGGACAAAGGAATCACTAACCTTCATGTACCAAGTGACGTGATCATCGATGCTTCCATGCCGGCTATGATCCGAAGCTCAGGCAAAATGTGGGACAAGGCAGGTAAACTTCAGGATACCAAAGCGGTAATTCCAGACAGAAGTTATGCCGGTGTATACCAAGCCACGATTGACTTTTGCAAAGAAAACGGAGCATTTGATCCGGCAACCATGGGCAGCGTACCCAATGTGGGATTGATGGCTCAAAAAGCTGAGGAATACGGATCACATGATAAAACTTTTGAAATTCCCTTTGACGGTACAGTCAATGTGGTGGATGCGGCCGGAAAAATATTGCTTTCTCACGAGGTGGAAGCAGGTGACATCTGGAGAATGTGTCAGACCAAAGATGCTCCGATTCAGGACTGGGTAAAATTAGCCGTGACCCGTGCCCGACTTTCCAATACTCCTGCCGTATTCTGGTTGGATCCGAAAAGAGCTCACGATGCTGAATTGATCAAAAAGGTCGAAAAATACCTTCCAAACCACGATACTACCGGTTTGGAAATCCATATCATGCCTCCTGTGGAAGCGACAATTTTCTCCTGTACGCGACTTAAGGAAGGAAAAGACACGATTTCTGTCACCGGAAACGTGCTGAGAGATTACCTGACTGACTTGTTCCCGATCTTGGAAGTAGGCACCTCAGCAAAAATGCTTTCGATCGTTCCATTGATGAATGGCGGGGGATTGTTTGAAACCGGTGCCGGCGGATCTGCGCCAAAGCACGTAGAGCAATTTACCGAAGAAGGCCATTTACGTTGGGATTCTTTGGGTGAGTTCTTGGCACTTGCAGTATCTCTGGAGCATTTGGGCCAGACATTCAACAATCCCGGAGCATTGCTTTTGGGTGAAACACTCGATAAAGCAACTGGGAAGTTTCTCGAAAATGACAAATCTCCGGCTCGGGTAGTAGGGAAATTGGACAACCGAGGTGGCCATTTCTACCTGGCACTTTATTGGGCAGAGGCTTTAGCGGCGCAAAACAAAGACGCAGGTCTTCAGGCAAAATTTGCCCCTATTGCAGAAGCACTTTCCGCAAACGAGACAATCATCGTAGAAGAGTATAATAGCTCTCAAGGCAAACCAGTTGATATCGGAGGATATTACAGACCTGAAGTCTCCAAGACTTCAACAGCGATGCGTCCCAGCAAAACCTTCAATGAAATCATTGAATCGCTAGAATAGCAAAACCAAAAGCCGGATCTCAATCGATCCGGCTTTTTTTATCCTTCTTCAAAAGACACGTTATTTTTTCGCAAAAACTCCTTGATCACGCTGACGTGAATGCATTCCCCCAAATGAATAAAGGCATAGTCGTTGACCTTTTTCACTTTGCCATGTGCGATGACTTCCTTTTCCTCAATATCAAAACCCAAATGCAAATGCTTGGTCCGACTTTGCATCCCGACGATTTTTCCCTCCGCATCAAATAGCGGTCCCCCGCTTTGGCCCCGAAGTCCCGGAGTACTCATTTCGATCCCATAGACTTTCCCTGATTTATCCCCTAAAAATCGGGTGAGCATTCCTTCAATCGGAAATCTGGGCGATCTGGCTTGGCCGGTCTTTGTCCATTCGAGTTGGTCCTTTTCCAAATTGAGTTGAAAATTGGAAAACTCAGGAAACGGGAATCCAAGCCGACAAAGCATTTGTCCGGGCTGTGCCAGTTGATCCTCCTTTAGAAAAACAGGATGACCCGAATAAGACACCTTTTCAAACCCATCAAATTTCAGCAAGGCCAAATCGTATTCGGGATGCAGAAAAAAATGAATGTTGGTGATCCGGTCCACACAGTCCACGAAAGTTACCCGCATTTCAGCTGCTTTGCTTTCTTCCAACTCATGCTTTTTGGCCAAAGCCTTTTTCTGTCCGGTATTCAGATTTTGAGATTCGGTTAAATAATGTGAATATCGCTTATTGATCACATCTGCCTGAGTCAGCCATTGGGCGACATGCTTGCAGGTCAAAGCCCATCCTTGGTCATTTACAAAAAACAGCGTGGCGGCACCCCGTTCGACTTTCTGGCTTCCAAAATTTCTGGAAATGGAGTGAATGGCTCGGGTAAAACCAGCGACTTTCTGGATAGAGTCAACAAACATGTGAACTGGAGATTTTAGTTTTTCAATCTACCAATAATACCAAAGAATCACCTTTGAAACCGGTTCAAAAAATATTTTGAAGCGAAATCGATTGAAATTCTCCAAATAGCATTCGGAGAAG
>DATIAI010000626.1:0-5011 GCA_035458065.1 Algoriphagus sp.
ACCAGAGAAGACTTTCCCGCACCACCAGTTCCGGTGATTCCCAAAACCGGTGTCAACGAGGATTTGCTTTGCTTTCTGACTGTTTCAAGCAGTGCTTTGGAGTTTTCGGGAAAGTTTTCAAAAGCTGAAATGGCCCGGGCGACATGCTCTTTGTGGTCTTTTACCAGGGAAAATTCCTCCGGCAATTCATCTCCAATCGGAAAGTCACATTTTTGAACCAAGTCATTGATCATGCCCTGAAGTCCCATCGCCCTTCCGTCATCGGGTGCATAAATCCGGGTAATTCCGTACCCGTGAAGTTCTTTGATTTCCTCCGGAAGAATAGTTCCGCCGCCACCTCCGAAAATCTTGACATGACCGGCTCCTTTTTCCCGAAGCAGATCGTACATATACTTGAAAAATTCGACATGCCCACCTTGGTATGAGGTAATGGCAATGGCCTGTACATCTTCCTGAATCGCGCAATCGACGATTTCCTGCACTGAACGATTGTGTCCTAAGTGAATCACTTCACAGCCGGTGGATTGGATAATCCGGCGCATGATATTGATCGCCGCATCATGTCCGTCAAACAGCGAGGCTGCTGTAACGATCCTGATGTGGTTTTTGGGTTTGTAAATCTCAGTCGCGATAGTCATGACTTTGGGTTTATATTTTCAGAATGGGTAAAACTTTAACGGAATAAAAGCCGGTTTGGCTCCTTTTTAAGTGCCCGCGAATATAAGAAAATTAAGCCGTGCAGGGTTTTGAATTGCAATCCTTCTCCTTAGTTTAGTGAATCAATCGACCCAAAATTGCCCATGTCCTCCAACCGATACGCCTTTTTCGTTTCTATCACGGCCGCTCTGGGCGGCTTTTTGTTTGGTTTTGATACTGCAGTAATCTCAGGCGCGGAAAGGGACATCCAGGAAGTCTGGAAGCTCAGCGACTGGATGCATGGGCTGGCCATTGCTTCTGCGCTTTATGGGACGGTGATCGGAGCCTTGTTCGGTGGGATACCCGCAGATAAATGGGGCCGAAAGAAGAGTTTACTTTGGATCGGCCTATTTTACTTTATTTCAGCTGTAGGTTCTGGCTTAGCTTGGGATGTAGAATCATTTACTTTTTTCAGATTCCTCGGAGGACTCGGAGTTGGTGCTTCCTCGGTAGTTGCGCCGATGTACATCTCAGAAATTGCCCCTGCCAAAAACCGTGGGCTATTGGTGGCTCTTTACCAGTTCAATATCGTATTCGGAATTGTGATTGCCTATGTATCAAATTACCTTATTGGTACCGCGGGACTGGTTGAAGATTGGAGATGGATGCTTGGCGTCGAGGGAATTCCGGCACTGATTTACAGCGTGATGATTTTTAGAATTCCTGAAAGTCCACGTTGGTTGATTGCCAAATTCAACGACCAGGTGAAAGCGAGAGAAATATTAACCAGAACAGACCCGGAAGGAGTGGATGTTGCCATTCAACTTGCTATAGAAGAAGAAAAGACCATGAAGCAAAAATCCGGTTTTGGAGTTTTGTTTACCCCCAGATTTTTTTCCAGTACCATGCTGGCGGTGATGATTGCCTTTTTCAATCAAGTCTCCGGAATCAATGCGATCATTTACTTTGCTCCGAGGATTTTTGAAATGGCAGGTATCTCCACTGAAAACGCATTGATTTCCACCATCGGAATCGGATTGGTCAACCTATTTGCCACATTTTTAGGATTGTATCTGATAGATAGACTTGGAAGAAAAATGCTGATGTATATCGGGTCTATTGGATATATTATTTTCCTGACCTTGATGGCGTATAATTTTCTCGGTCCGGGAATTCCGGCTTTCTGGCTACCGATTTTCGTTTTTGGATTTATCGCTTCCCATGCAGTAGGCCAAGGCGCGGTGATCTGGGTGTTCATTTCAGAAATGTTCCCCAACGAACTCCGGGCCTATGGACAGTCGCTAGGATCATTCACTCATTGGATTCTTGCTGCAGTGATCGCCAATGTCTTTCCTTTCTTTGCCAACAGTTTTGGACCGGGTTACATCTTTGCATTCTTTTGCCTGATGATGATCATTCAGCTACTTTGGGTGATGTTCAAGATGCCGGAAACCAAAGGAAGGACTCTGGAAGAAATTCAAAAAGATTTACAAAAAAACCATGCGTGACAACGTCGTAATATTTGGAGAAATGCTCTGGGATTGCCTTCCATCCGGTCCTGTGGCCGGAGGTGCCCCCATGAATGTAGCGCTCAGTCTCCATCAGTTGGGTTTGAATTCCCGGTTGATTTCAGCTGTTGGAAAAGATGAAGACGGAGAAAAACTCCTGGAATTCCTCAGAGGTTTTGGACTTCCTTTGGATTTGATTCAAATCCATACCGATCATGAAACTTCCAGAGTTTTGGTGGACACCTCTGATCCTGAAAATATCAAATATACCATTGTCTCTCCGGTAGCCTGGGATTTTATAGAATGGAATGAGGCCCTGGGCAAAGCAGTGGAAGAGGCCGATGCTTTTGTTTTTGGTACACTTGGAGTTCGCAATCCCGAAAGCCTCAAGACCCTGATCAAACTATTGCATCACCCAACACTTCGGATTTTCGATGCCAATCTTCGCCCGCCTTTCTATGATTTTGAGGTGATCGAGACACTCCTTGGCTTTGCAGATGTGCTGAAAATCAACGAGGATGAAATGGAGATTTTCGCGGATTATTTCGGCACGGAACCCACCATAGAAGACCTCTGCTTTCACTTGGACCAGCATTACCCGATGGAAATCATCTGCGTCACCCGCGGTTCGAAAGGTGCCGTGATCTACCAAAAAGGAAAAATGTTTGAGCACCCTGGCTATGTGGTAAAAGTTCAAGACTCAATTGGAGCGGGAGATGCTTTTTTGAGTGGATTTATCAAAACCTTTTTGGAGGAAAAATCTCCGGAAGAAATCCTTGATTTCGCCTGTAAAATAGGAGGATTCGTAGCCACCCAAAAAGGCGGAACTCCGAAATACACCGAATCGGATATTGATCGGATTGGTTGATTGGGTCGGGATGATCAGTGATCAGTATTCGGTCGCAGTGATCAGACGTTTTTGGTCGGTTGTATCTGATCAATAGGGAAAAAGCAACCTGGGTTTTGTAAGTAGTGAAAAGTTAATGATGAGTAGTGATTTCCCCATTTTATACCAGATTTTACAACTTATTGGTTACCAATCTAGTATTTGTCAAGCGTGAAAAATGAAAGCATGTCGCTGAACACTGAGACTGATTACTAACTGCTGAGAAAACTAAGATTGTCACCGTCCTGCTTCACTACTAATATCGAAAGCGTAATTGCGAGGGGCTTTTTCTCAATTAAAACTTGGAATAGAAAAGATTTCCACAAAGCAATCTCAATATTTGAAGGAATTAGAAATATGAGGTTGAAAACTCCCGACTTTTTACTACTTACTTTTCACAACTCAACGCATACAAAAGTGCCCACTGAGACTGATCACTGCCTACTGAGAATGATCACTGCCACGGCCTACTGCAAAACTTCCTTCAACATCCCTGTTCCCAACCCAATCATGTACCAATCATGGATTTCGAGATCCAGGATTGCCATCATTCCCGGCTTTAATCCGATGTAATATCCATTAGTCAGATGAGATAGCAAGAGACTAATAGTTGGATTATGACCTATCAAAATGCAGGATTCAGCGATTTTTGGGGTATTTTCCAGAAGTTTCAAAATAGAATCCAGATTGCCTTCATAGATCACCCGGGTATATTCCTCCTGCCCGATCACGATGTATTTTTTGATGATCTCTGCCGTTTCCCGAGTTCTTGTAGCTGCCGAGCAATGCAAAAAGTCAACTTTCATTCCCCCCGATCGAAGAATTTCACCCAGCCTGTTCAGGTTTTCTTTCCCGGCTGGAGTAAGTTGCCTTTGAAAGTCCACCCCATCCGAAAAGCCTGCCTCACCGTGTCTCAAAAGAATTAAATGCTTCATTGTGAAATCGTTTTAGCCCATGGTTCAGACCGATAATCCTCAAAAATCCCTCCAATACTAAAGGTCTCATTTTTTTATTATTTGGAGGAGAAGACTAGGCCCTCTATTTTTAGCTTTTCAAAATTGGCCTTTCGGTCAGTATATTTTCTCTTTTCTCTATGTCAAAAAATCTAGTCATCGTCGAATCCCCTGCCAAGGCAAAGACCATTGAAGGCTACCTGGGTAAGGATTTCAAGGTAGTTTCCAGCTACGGCCACGTGCGGGATCTTCCCAAGGGCGATAAAGCAATAGATATTAAAAACCGCTTCAAACCGACCTACGAAGTCACTGCCGATAAAAAGGAAGTGATCAAAAATCTGAAATCCCTTGCCAAGGATGCCGAGATGGTTTACCTGGCGAGTGACGATGACCGTGAAGGAGAAGCCATATCCTGGCATTTAAAGGAAGTCCTCAATCTCAAAGATGATCGCACCAAACGGATCGTTTTTAGAGAAATCACCAAAAATGCCATCACCAAAGCCATAGAAAATCCCCGGGGTATCGACTATGATTTGGTCAATGCACAGCAGGCAAGAAGGATTCTGGATCGTCTGGTGGGTTTTGAACTTTCTCCTATCCTTTGGAAAAAAATCAAAACCGGTCTCTCAGCGGGTCGGGTGCAGTCTGTTGCGGTGCGATTGATTGTAGAGAGAGAAAGGGAAATCGAAGGACATAAATCAAAGTCATCTTATAGAATCACTGCGATTTTTGAGGTGGAGGGTAAAACATTTCAGGCCGAGCTTCCAAAGAAATTTGAAACCAAAGCAGAAGCGGAGGAATTCCTGAAGAAATGTTTGGATGCCTCTTTTTCGGTAGCCAATCTGGAGAAAAAGCCAACTAAAAAGACCCCGGCGCCGCCTTTTACCACTTCTACCCTACAGCAGGAAGCCTCGCGAAAGCTTTATTTCTCCGTAGCCCAAACTATGTCTGTGGCGCAGAAACTGTATGAAGCCGGGAAAATCACCTACATGCGTACCGATAGCACCAATTTGTCCCAAGACGCTATG
>DATIAI010000627.1:0-3402 GCA_035458065.1 Algoriphagus sp.
ATTTGATCTGTCAGCCAACTGGATCTTGCTGAACGGAACGAATTATTTTCCGGTAAGTGAAGTGGCCGAACCATTCTTTGGATTCGGAATCGGAATGGTGATTTCAGATGTCACCAATCCTGACAACGGAAACAGTGACGGGGCTACCAAATTTGCCTGGGCATTACGCGGAGGTTCCAATCTTTGGTTCTCCGAGAAAGTGGGACTTCGGGTACAGGCTTCCCTGATGTCAGCTGTTCAGGGTGCAGGAGGAGGAGTGTACTTTGGAACCGGTGGTGCCGGAGCGGGAGTATCGACCTATTCGACGATATATCAGTTTGGATTTGACGGGGGCTTGGTTTTCAGATTCCCTCAATAATATAATGGGGAGGAAAAAGATCACTTCCTCCCCTTCATTTCTCCATAAAATGCTATTTATTTTTTTGGGATTGGGAAAAATTCCGTTTTGGAATCACTCCTAAAGGTTAGATTGAATTGAATTTACCCCTCAAATCTAACCATCTTCCAAGCGATGAAATCAGGCTTACTCCTCGGGCTATTTCTAGTCCTCACACTCCAGCTCTCAGCCCAGACAGATTCGGTCACTTATAGGCCCAACAAAATAAACCAATTCAAGCTAGTCCCCTTGCCAGCGATTGGGTCCAACCCTGCTAACGGCTGGCTATTTGGTCTTGCCCCTTCTGCCACTTGGTATATGGGTAACCCTCAGACGACCAAGATGTCCAACTTTGTTGGCAACTTCCTCTACACCACAAAAAAGCAATGGATCTTCAGCTCCAGAAGCAATATTTTCCTGAATGAAAACAAAACCATCCTGATCGGAGACTGGAGGTATTTCATCACCTCACAGCCCACTTATGGTCTTGGAAGCAGCACCCCCAATGATCCGGCCGAAAACCCAAACCAACTGGGAGTTTGGTGGGGGGAACAACAGATGGATTTTCGGCTGATCAGATTCTATGAAGCTATATTGAAGCGGATCGGAGATTCAAAATTCTACCTCGGTGCGGGATATCATTTGGACATTCATTCCAAAATCGAAAATTTTCAGGACGAAGAAATTACTGGAGAACTAGAGTTTGTCCATGACCGGTACAATACAGATCAGGGATTTGACACGGATAAATACACCCTGTCGGGTATCAGTCTTAACATGGTCATGGAAAACCGTGACATTGCGGTGTCACCCTATGAAAAGAACTTTGCTTGGATTCAGTACAAAATCAATCCGAGCTTTTTAGGCTCAGACCAAAGTTCCTCCCTGTTGCTGATGGATTACAGGCACTATATCAATCTGAGCGAAAGTCGGAAACGACATCTGATTGCACTTTGGGGAATGGGTAACTTTTTGGTGACTGGCAAGGTGCCCTACATGAATCTTCCGGGTATGGGATGGGATATGTTTGGACGAACCGGAAGAGCGTATGCGCAAGGACGTTTCAGAGGTGAAAGTATGGTTTACACCGAAGCGGAATGGAGATTTCCGCTCCAGCAAAACAAAGAAACTTTTGGAGGAACTGTCTTTGTCAATTCCGCGAGTTTTAGCAGTAAAACAAACAATGAAAAGCTTTTTGAAAAGTTCAATCCCGGCTACGGATTGGGGCTGAGGGTAATGATCAACAAGCAAAACAGGACGACAATATCTGCGGATTATGGTTTTGGCCAAAAGGGAAATTCAGGTTTTTACCTGAATGTAAATGAGAGCTTTTAATCTTCCCTACTCTGGAAAATTCATGAGTTAAGCTGATTTTAATCATGAATTAATTTTGAACAAAACCGCAGCTTTACTCCTGATATTTTAATCTCTATTCTTTTTTCCAACAAAAAATTCAAAAACCATGAAAAAATTATTACTCTCTGTCCTCATCCTGTTTGCGGTAGGAATTGGAAGTTCATTTGCCCAAACCGTTGATGAAGAAATCAAACTTGTACAGGAAGCTTTTGGCAAAGACAAGAAATCCCTGATTGAGTCTTACATGGCGCTTTCTCCAGAAAAAGCAGCAGCTTTTTGGCCGATATATGAGGAATTCGAGGCAGAGCGGAAAGCGATCGGTAAGGAGCGAATCATGATCATCAATGAATACATTGAGAAATTCACACATATTGGAGATGCAGAGGCAGATGCTTTGGCTACAAGATCCCTGAAAAACGACGCGGCACTCAATAAACTTTACACCAGTTATTATTCAAAGTTAAAAAAGGCAACCTCCGCAATGGACGCAGCTAAATTTATTCAGGTAGAATTTTATATATCCAATACTATCCGAAATGTAATTCAGCAAGAGTTGCCATTCATCGGAGACATTTAAGAATACTACACTACCATTTATGGTTAATTTCTTGAAGCGTTCTTGCTTTGGGCTCCTTTTGGTGACTTGCTTTCAGGCATGCTCACCGGAAGGAGCAACTTTCACAGAGGAACTTGATGTGGTTTATACAAATTATAATCCGGGATTTGACTTTGCCTCCAAATCCACCTACGCCCTTCCTGGTAATGTAGTAATTATTTCAAATGGGGGATTGCGCGAGGCTTCTGATGGACCGTCAAATTTGCCTCCACAGTATGCAAACCCGATCCTGGCAACCCTCCGAAGCAATATGAATGCATTGGGATACAGAGAGGTATCAGAATCAGCCGATCCTGATTTGATACTTTTACCTTCTTTGTGGATGACGACAGAAGTAAATTATTATTACGATTGGTGGTATTGGAATGGTTACTATCCGGAATATGCCCCTGGATGGGGTTGGTACTATCCCGGCTACTATCCTCCAACGGTTACAGCAATTCAAAAAGGAAGTATTTTCATTCAGATGACAAGTCCAAAGGATATCAATTCCTCCAATGAAATCGCTGTAAACTGGATAACAATCGTAAACGGGGTAATCGAAGACGATCCCGGTTCATTTTCCAACCGAATTGACAGAACCCTGAATCAGGCTTTTGACCAATCTCCTTATCTGCAGAAATAATCATGAAAAAGAACCTGATTTTATTCTTTCTTCTTATAGGTTTGGTAGCAACGGCCTCGGCTCAGCGATCGCTCTACAGCTTTAATTATGCCATAACACTTCCTACCGGAAACACAGCTGATTTCATTGATGTGGTTTCGGGAAGAGGCTTTGTTTTTGAATATCAGAAATTCATCAAGTCAAATGTTGCCATTGGTGGGGAAGTTGGCCATACCACGATTTTTGAGCGAACGGATAACGAGGTATATACCCGTGAGTCCGCTTCGCTTTCGGGAATCCAGTATAGATACCAATATTCCTATCCTATAATGGCGACAGCAGCCTACTATCATTCTTTCACCAATTTATTTAGACCCTATTTTTCCTTAGGAATCGGAACAGTGGCAAACAAAAGAACGATAGAAATGGGCATGTACGAATCCGATGAGA
>DATIAI010000628.1:0-3717 GCA_035458065.1 Algoriphagus sp.
AGCGGTGCCCAACTCCAATCGGTCATTGCTACTCCGGCCGCCTGCCCAACTTCGGCAAAAGTGCCATCGCCATTATTGAGTTGAAGCATATTTCGCATCAGCTGATGATGGAGTCCTACTTCCTGAAAAAGTTTATAATGCTCGTAATTCTCTGGGCTGTGGAGGAGCTTCTGGCGTTTGTTGTCCTCGGGCAACATGTCCAAAGATATCAGATCCAGATTGCCGTCACGGTTGATATCAGCTGCATCCACCCCCATGGAATAGAGACTGGTATGTCCGAAGGCTGTTTCCAGCTGATTGACAAAAGTCCCGTCACCTTGATTGATGTAAAAATAGTCAGGAGCGGAATAGTCGTTGCCGATGTAGATGTCCGGCCATCCGTCCTTATTGAAATCTGCGATACTTGCTCCAAGTCCATAGCTCAGAGTACCAGTGGCAATCCCTATTTCACCAGAAACATCCCGAAATTTTCCACTATCATTTCTATAAACCTTGCTTGAACTCATGGGATCAGGAGTCCCAATCATTTTCCTGAAAGCATTCGCATTCAGATTATTGAAAAGCAATGGATTGTGATTTAGCAAAAGCATATCCAGATCGCCGTCTTTGTCCAGATCAGAGAAATAGGCAGAAGTGGAAAATGCCGGATCATCCAGCCCGAAATCTGATGCCATTTCCCTGAAAAAAGGAATTCCTTTGGCATCCAAACCCTGATTAACAAAAAGTTGGTTTCGTCTGGTTTCTTCAGGTAAATCCCCTGAATAGCATACATAAATATCTTTGAGACCATCTGAATTGATGTCTACCATTATTGCACCTGTGGACCAGGCTTGTTCCCTGCCACCTGTACCCGTAGCTAGCGTGATATCCCGGAATTTAAGATCTCCCAGGTTTAGAAAAAGTTTGTTTTGACCTTGATTGGCTGTGAAATACAGGTCCTCAAGTCCGTCATTGTTGACATCTCCGACAGCCACCCCACCCCCATTGTAAAAATATTGGTAGGTAAGGATATTGGCTTGGGCAGTTTCTTGTATTTGATTGGTAAAATGAAAGCCTGAGGAATCTGCGTCCACTGGTCGAAAAAGCGATTGCTCTACCACTTTATCCTTTGCGCAGCCTAAAAAAAAGAAGGAAGCAAGGAATAAAATTGAAAGGAGGTTAAAGCGGTGGAAAGGCAGGGGGAACAAAGGATTAGGTGTCTTTTGGGTGGATATTGGAATTGAAAAATCTCCGAAGCAAAACCTTCTGCCTCGGAGATTAGATTTAAAAAACCGTCTATGAAATTTAATTAACTGCTCTTACTACGCGGACATTGTCGATTCCTACCACAGCCTGAATATCATTAGAAGTGGTATTGACAATCAATAATCTGAGTTGCTTTACTCCTCCACCATCTCCGGCAAGGAAATCACCATAAGTATTCAATCTTGTCGAACCGTTGGTCAAACGGTTGATTGCCGCCGATAGAGTATACCAGCTACCATCGGTAGTTTTGATGAAGTCACTTAATGGGATGTCGTAAGACAATTCAGCTCCATTTTTGCTCGGATACCAAAGCTGAAGACTTAAACCGGTAATATTCGCAGTAGTATTTACTGCAATATCAAAACGGATATCAAAGCTTGCTGCAGGTGCACCGGGATTGTATTCATCCGCAGGAGTGGTTGGGAAGATTTGCTCCCCACCCCAGTTTGCCAAGTTGATTACTTTGTCATTGTTCCAGCCATAGCTGGCAGGAAATGCCTGGTTCATTCCTCCGAAATCACCTTCTATTCCCTCAATACCTGGCTGGCTTGGCTTGATCATGTCACCGGAGATTCCCCATCCCCAATCCCATGGCCACTTCAAAGCACCGTCAGTATCAAAGTCAGCCACTATTCCCTTACCGTTGAAGATTTGGGTGTTTCTGTTGGTTGCCGAGCCACCGCTTTTGGTCACCACAGAGATGGTTTGAGATTCGCTGAAATCAAGTCCATCAGGCACAGTAACAGAAAGAGTGGTACCGGCTGCGTTGGTCTCAAAACCAGAGGTTACATAAACGTCTTCACCGGGAAAATACACTGTATCGACAAAGTAGAAGTAACGACCAAAAAGAGTCATTTTATCTCCAGATTTCAGATATTGGTTTTTCACCTGAAGCACCTGGGGTGCAGGAGGAAGTGTCTGGAAGTCGATGACAGATTCACCGCTTTTGGTTACCAATCTCAGTTTGTTTGGCACATTGGGATCAGTTGCCACAGTTGGCACACTGTCACCCACGGTCACGATTACGCTGTTATTGGTCACATAGGCCGTATTCACTCCCAAGGGATAGTCATTCAGGTATACTTCCTGAGTTCCCAGAAAGTTGGTACCCAAGATCGCAATTGTGCTACCCAAAGTTGCCGAAGTGAACGCACTGTCGGCAGTGGTGGGATCTGTGGTTCTCACCCGCTCGATGGCAGGAGGACCCACGCTGATTTCATCCTCTTCCTGACAAGCGCCAAGGAAGACAGTCATCACCAGCATGCCGGCTACGAGGACTGAAGGAGAAGATTGCTTGATATGATTTATGATTTTCATCTGTTTATAATAGATTTTTTATGGTCAGATGGAATCTCGCATGGCTCCGCGATCGGTATCGGGACATCCCAAGGTGTGATGCTGGAGTCATGCTCGATTTCATTTGCTTTTCGATTGAATAAAATCCTTACTGATCAATTTCCCCCCGTAAAATCATACGGTACTGCAGGCTTGCGCAAGTTTGGAGCGCGGGCCAGTTCGGAGGATGGAATCGGAATTTTGAAGTTTGATTCATTCACCGGGAAAAATCTCGGAGTAGTATCATCCGCAGGAATTTCAATTTCCCAAAGCGTTGGATCAGGAATCTGATCAGCATAAATTCGGAACGTTCCTCTGTCCTGAGAAGATAAAATGCTATAAGCTTTTGTAGGATCGTAATATTCAAGTTTGGTGAATTCATACCATGCCTGACCTTCCATCGCAAATTCTTTGATTCGCTCTTCAAAGATATCCTGCCAAGTCACTGAAGTCAGTTCATTGACACCGGCACGCTTTCTCACAAGATTTACATACTTCAATGCTTCGGATGGATTTTTATCCAAAACAGCTTCAGCATAGGTCAGGTAAACGTCTGCCAATCGGAGGATGTAAGTATTGATTTCGGTTCCTTGTTGTACAACTTTTCCGTCGTTGTCTTCAGGACGTCCTACTACATATTTTTTCACCCATGCACGTGTATTGTAGTTTCTGCTACCCTCGATGCTTCTGGCTGGCACCCGAAGCTCTTGCGCAGATCCGCCCGGTGGCACTTGGGTAATGTAGTCATAGTGATCGCCAGGAAACATGAATGATGCTTTACGTCTTTTGTCAAAAACCAAATCATCATACATATCCAGCATCCATTTCGATGCTCCGATATCCCCACCCCATCCGTCACCAAAACCGGTGATTTCAGATCCGAAAGCCAAAAAAGCCTGCACAGAGTTTTGAGCACCCCACTGACCTGCCTGTCCGGCATTGTAAACCCACTGCAAAGCTGCCAGTGTTTCCGCATTGCCATTGTTCTGAGTTTTGAAGAGGTCTTCGTAGTCTGCAATTAATTGTGCCCCACTGTTGTCGATGACTCTTTTTGCGAAATAAGCAGCAGAATCTAGATCAGATTGGTTTCTTGTTCCAGTTACCCCAGCTTTAGTCAGATACATTTTGGCAAGCATA
>DATIAI010000629.1:0-2629 GCA_035458065.1 Algoriphagus sp.
AGCCACTTTCATGATTTGGCCTTGAAAAAAGTCAGGTTTTAAAAGCCTTCTAATCCTAAATAGTAACCCCAAAAAAAGAGAACCGAAAACGGTCCTCTTTTTTTATTACAAAATGTACCCGGATTGCACCGGAAAATGTGAGAGTGTTCCTATTTGAGTTTTCCCTCAGTGTCGGTATAATTACCGATGATTTTTGCACCGCTGTTGATAGTGACGTCACCGTATACGGTAATGGTGTTGCCCTCTCCAACAAATTCCAGCGTTGCTCCGCTGTTCAATCTCAAATCACCGTAAATAACTGTACTTCCGGTAAGTTTCAGGAATGAATTACTGTTGATATTAAGGCTGGTGTTCTTTTTATACTGGCCAAAGGCAAAACTTCCGACTACCTGCATGATTCCGTTGCTGTTAATATTTAGGCTGCTTTCGATAGCCATAGATCCACAGAACAGCAACTCACCACCCACATTTACATTTTTCAATGAAGCTGCTCCAGAATAGGCCATTTTTTCATTGCCGTTCACGTTCAGGTTACTGCTACCGGTGTAAGGCTTAAGATCCTTGCAAAGATTTTCAGTTGGGTCAGTGGGAGTTTGAGTCGGAATTGTAATTTTCAGAATCTGCAATCCTCCGGATCCGGTTGCGACGAAGATGAAGTTTTCTTCATTTCTCACGAAATTGGAAGATCCGTCCAAATCCAAAATACCCATACTTTTGGCATCCGCAGGGTTTTTAACATCGGAAACAGAAATACCTGCAGCACCATTTGCCATGAAAAGCAGGGAATTGTCAACCGAAACCGCATTGGTCACGACATCTCCGGGATCAGTACCTTCAGGATTAATTGGGATTGGCAATTTGCTCAATTGCTTTCCATCAGAAAGGCTATAAATACCAGCACCGGCAACTCCTTCTGAAACGTATAAGTTGTTTTCAGAAATCTCGATGGTCCTTTTGGACTCCGGTGTGGCATTTGCCATGGTGATTTTCAGTACTTGAGTCAAAGTAGTCGGATCGAAAACAATCGCACCTTCAGTTCCGCTCAACACCGCCAACTTGTCATTGCCATATGCAACACTTCGAAGATCAGCAATTTCAGCCTGTTGTGTCACGTTGCCACCCATATCCACTAATCCCAAAATCCCCGGATTTCCGGAAGTTATAGCGGTGGCATTCCCTGCTCCAGTCACATCGTTTGCAACAAATCCGGGAACCGAAATGAATGTAAATTCTGAAGTAAATCTTCCTTCCGACACAGAAACTCTAGCCAAATTTGCAGGAGAACTTACACCAAAATCTCCATCAATATTAAGTGCCATTGCCAGGTGAAGCGTGCCATTGGAATATTCCAATGAACTTACCTCAGCATCAGTAAACATCGCCTGAGAGACAATTTTGGGTTTATAGACATCCGAAATATCAAATATTTCAACTGCCCCAAGATATTGCTCGCCTTCCATATTGTATCCGACAAAGGCATAGTTGCCGTCAATATCGACGTGGGTAGCTCTCAGTTTCACCCCCTGATGCTCAGGAGCTTCCACTTGAGAGACTAGTACAATCGGTAGTTCGGAAGATATTTCCAAAATTCTTCCTGATGCAGCATCAGGATTGATAAGAGAGACAACTCCTGAGCCGTCAAGTTTGATCCTTTCACTCAGTGTTTCACTGTCAGTTCTGATCACAATTGATTGAGGATCAGAATCCGAGTCCTGGCATGAGGCAAGGAGGACCACTGAGAGTATAATTCCCAGACTTAATTTTTTCATGTTAAGGTGATTTATTAAAACCTAGTTAATTGAATTTCACATTTAAAAAAACGAATTATATTTTTTAATGTGGATTTTTACAAAATATTATACTGCTAATCTAAATTTAAAATTTTAATTAAAAATTTTTATTTAACTGGTATTAGATGATTTATAGCCTCAAAGTAATCTGATCTTACACTAGAACTTGAAAAAAATAAAAATATAACCGACTCTTTATCAGCTTTTTAAAGAGATATCTTAAGATTAAGAATTGCAGGGTAAATATTTTTCAGCTTGAAAGTGGAAAGTGAAAAATGGATAATTGAAATAATTGAATGGCTTTTTCCAGTTGGTTTAATCCAAAAGGAATTTACTCCTGAGAGTGCCGCCTCCTTTTTCAAACATTTATCCAGCTGCTACATTTTGGCTTCAAAAAAAAATGGAACATGAAATCGATGAAGATTTCACGTTCCAAAAGAAGTCAGGATAAAAAAATACAGTATAAAAGATTGGTTAGATGGGATTTTTGAAACTGGGTGATTTGATCAAATCAATAACTCCAATTAGATCTTAACCTATTTCTTAACCATCATTCATAATTCAATGATTTGACCGGATTGATTGTTGCCACTTTGATCGTATGGAAACCGACGGTCGCCAAAGTGATAATTACCACAGTCAAACTTGGAATGGCAAAAATCCACCACGAAAGAGGTATTCGTGTGGCAAAATCCTGTAGCCAGGAATTCATTATCCAAACGGCTAGCGGAATTGACAATGCAATGGCAATGACGATAAGAATGATAAAATCTTTGCTGATGAGTCGCAACAATCCAGGTAAAGAGGCACCCATGACCTTTCGGATGCCGATTTCCTTG
>DATIAI010000630.1:0-7428 GCA_035458065.1 Algoriphagus sp.
AATTTCCATTTCTTCAGTTCCGGCATAAAAAACCAGGATTTCGGCAGGTTCATCGCCCTTGTTTACTCCATAATGGATGGTATTTACGACTTCGATGATCGGATCACCAGCCTTCATTTCAAGCACATTTCCTTTCACGTCTACCACTGTAAGTTCACCTTTCAGCAGGACGCCGGCATTGATGACCGGATGATAATGGTTTGGAAGTTCGGAATGTGGAGGTATCGTCACTTTGACAATCGAGATTTTAGGTTTCCCGAGAGGATAGGCGGGGAGTGAATCTCCATTCCAAGATAGAAATGATTCAGCTATCAGTTCAGAAACCGGACTTTGGGAGGGTTTTTCCACTTTTCCGCAGGAAAAAAGAAGGAATATGAGGGTGCAAAAAGGAAGAAAGTTTCCGAACGACATGGTTATGAATTGGTGGTTTGTGGGTTAAGCAATATTCCAAGATATGGTCTTCTGGGTAGAAAACTGAAAGTAAGCAAAGGAATCCAAGTTCATTACTTGAATACTTAGATTAAGAAAAAGAGAGAAATCAAAGTAGTTAGAAACATGGTTCCATAACCAATCAGGAGGTTTTTTCTCAGTGCCGGGCTGCCTGCGTAAATGCCGATTCCCATCTTCACCAAGGTATTTGAAATGGCGGCTATCATTATTGCGATCGAGGCGATTCCAAGATCCAATTTTAATCCTGAGAGTTTGGAAATAGAAATGGTAATTGCATCAATATCCGAAAAACCGGCAATCGCACTGGAAACCAATGTTCCGCTTTCACCGAGGTTTTCATTTGCATAGCTGACCACCAGCAAAATCACTGTGTAGATTACCCCAAAAATTAAGGCTCCTTTCAAGTCCAGCGGCTTTTTTAGAGGAATTTCGGTATCTGTGTTTTTTTGATTTTGCCTTTTGAAAAAAATGAAAATCGTCACTCCGATAGCGCTGAGAAAGACCAGACCTACAGCAGGAAGCAGTCGGTTAAAAAGTGTCTGATTGAAAATAAAGGTCCAGATCAAGACCCGCACAAACATAATCGAGGAAGCTGCCAAAATCGCAGTGGCGCAGCTGGCAGAAAGACCTTCGTTCTCCTTGCTTTTTTTTGCATACACCCAAGTCACCGCCGTGCTGGATACCAGACCACCTACAATTCCGCCAAGCAGAATTCCTTTGTTAGGTCCAAGAAACTTGGTCAAAACATACCCCACCAAACCAAGTCCGGAGGTCAGGATGATCACCCAGCCGATTTCTTTTGGATTTAGGACATCATAGGGACCATAATATTGATCTGGAAGAAAGGGGAAAATCAAAAGGGCAATGACGACAAACCGAATGAAATCATACATTTCTTCAGCTGTAATCATCCCTACAATGGTTTTAAGGCGAAATTTGGAGGAAAGGACCAGCACGATCAACACCGTGATCATCAGGCTGATTTCGATCAAACCTGCAAAAGTCATGGAACCCAGGACAAATGCCAAAAGAGAACTGAATTCGGTCGTTGATCCGCGGTCACCCTGGGAGGCTGTAAACCAATAGGTGGAGGCAATCATCATACTGACTCCTAGAAAAATGGCGACAAATACCCAGGGAGAAAAAAGAAAATTGAACAGGGCTGCGACAAAACCCAGCAAGACCAAAAAAACAAACGTGCGAATCCCTGCATAACCCTCCGATTTCTCCTTCATGGCAGTGTATTGACGCTCCAGTCCAATCACTGCTCCGATTCCTATCGACACCAAAAGGCGGATTATAAATTCACCTTGGGTCAAAGTGAACGTCTCCTGATCAATTACGAGGGTTTCCAAAAGTGGATATTTTGGGTAATGGTGTAGTATTAATCTTCCTCCATGTAAAACTGCACTTCCAAAAACACCTTGGTGGGTAGATCAATGGCATCAGCCTCACTCAGGGCAGTCAGCATGCCGCCAACTCTCAATTTTCGCTCAGGTAAAGGTTCTTTTTCTTTATGGTGGGCGATCATCACTTTGGCACCGGTTTCCTCAGAGCCAAGTTCGTAGATTTCATAAGAAGAAACTATCGGAACCATGGTGAAACTCGTCACTGTACCTACCACGACAGGAACTAAAATAGTACCACCAAATTCTGTTGAGGTGCTTATTTTCTTTGGGGTTCCTACAAGGGTAGTGCTGATGCCTGCTTTTCCCCTTTCGGCCAATTGATCTAAGCTCATGTGGACAGGCCGATATTTTTCATATAAATCAAACAACTCCGAATCCAAGCGCGCAAGCACCCGCTCCCTGGAACGGTTGTCCAATCGGGAAATGGACATGATGAGGTATAGAATCATTGCCTGTTTGTCGCTGGTCACACCTGCAATTTTTCCCAATTCCGCCGGAGAGACCACCCCGTCATGGGCGTGGCTGAAAAAGTTAAAGAGTTTTCCTCCGTTGTCAAATGCCTCAATGGCATCGTGGAAAGAAGTAAAAGGAATGATATGTTTCATTTTTTGCCGAATTTTCTAAAAGTGCATATCAAATATTCGGAATTCTAAGAATAGAAACAAGGAGAGAATTCAGATCATCATTGGAATTTAATAGATGGAAAAGCCACCCTGTAATCGGTTAATTCCAAGTTTGATTTTTTTGTAGGGTAAAAGAAAAGGAGGCAAATGCCCCCTTTTCTTATTTGAGATTCGCTTTAAAAAAGGCGATGGTTTTTTCCCAGGCCTGTTTGGCTGCGGCTTCATCAAATCTCGGCGTCGTATTGTTGTGAAACCCATGATTGACTCCCGGGTAATTGACCATTTCGTACTTTTTGTTATTCGCTTTGAGTGCTTCCTCATACGCCGGCCAGCCGGCATTTACCCGCTCGTCGAGCTCGGCGTAAATGACCAACAGTGGAGCGTTGATTTTTGGAACGTCTTCTACAGGAGGTTGTCCTCCATAAAATGGGACTGCGGCTCCAAGATCTGGAATCCTGACTGCCATCATGTTGGAAATCCATCCGCCGAAGCAAAATCCAACTACCCCGACATTCCCATCGCAATCCGGATGTTTTTTGAGGTATTCGTAAGCGGCGATGAAATCCTCCAACATGGAGTTTCGGTCTAGCTTAGACTGCATCGTCCGGCCTTCGTCGTCGTTGCCGGGATATCCGCCTAAGGGAGTCAAGGCATCCGGTGCGATCGAGATAAATCCGTCTACGGCGCATCTTCTTCCGACATCCTCGATATAGGGATTGAGCCCTCTGTTTTCATGGACAACCACGATGCCGGGGAATTTTCCACTGCCGGCTGGTTTGGAAAGCAACCCTTTGATTTGCCCACCGCCTTTTGGAGAGTCATACATCACGTAATCTGAGCTTTGCATTCGCTCATCTGTCGGTTCTACAGTGCGGGTATTGAGGTAGTCAGGCATCATAGAGCTCATCAAAGCAGTGACTGTAATACCTCCGACCGCGTAAGCGGAAAGTTTTTCCACAAAAGTTCTGCGATCCAACCTATTGTGGCAATAGTAATCGTAAAGATCAAAAGCTCCCTGAGGGATGTCTTCTTTTCTGAGTTTTTCCATGGGTGTTTGGTTTGGTTAGTTGTGATAAGTTATTCAAAATCATTAAGAAAAATCCGGGTTTGGGTTGGTTTGCAGAATTAATCGGTTGAGTGGAAAAAAACCGATGAATCAGGTTATTTGGAAATGGTTTTCCATTGAAAACCAACTTCCGGAACCCCTAGCCTTAGATGCTGAAAGCTGGAGGAGGTTTAAAGTGGATGACTTATATCCCGCTCGATAGAATGTCGGACTTGAATTTTTTGCCTTTTCAGCCTTAAGTCAATGTTCGAAACAGAGGTTTCCAATGTTCTCCAAAACACCCCAAATCGAACTGGCTTTTCGAAGAATGAAGATAGAATAGAAATCCAGGGCCCAAAAAATGGAAGCGGACTTCCGATTTCTTAATTCACTTGGGATAGTGCTGGCATGGGATGTGAACTTTTATCAGTAGCACTGCACCGTAATGAGGGAATGGTGGTCAAAAAAGCCAAAAAGCTTGATTGTCAGTAATAAAGGTCTGTCCGTCAACCCCTCAAAATGCGGAAGTTGTGCCCAAGAAAGGGCAAATGGCTTTTAAATTCTTCACCAACTATTTAACTCCATTTTAGCATGTTTAATCATTTTGTGAAAAGATCCTTTATGCTGATTCTCCTGCTGGGAGGATTGGGAGGATGCCTGTCTGAGTTGGATATTTTGCCAGACAATTCCAAACAGGAAAAGCTGAGTTGCCTGGTTAATGGAGAGCCTTTTGCTGCCACGAGTGGTAAGGGACTTTTGGCAATGGATTTTATAAGGGCAGAAATGCAACAGACTGAAAATTACTTTTTGCTGACTGTCTTTGGGGTCAACATCTTGGACAGCGGGGAAGCTCTTGCTGTGGGATTCAGGCTCGGAGGAAGCAATCCTGAGTCTATTCAACCCGGAGACACTTTTACCACCTGGGTAGCAATGGAGGATATGGAAAGCAATTTTGAAGGCGCTATGGGCGGGGTGGAGAAAAGGAAATCACCGACTTCGAATGAGACTATCTATAAGGCCGGTTCCAATCATACCGGGGAAATGAGCCTGACTGTTACCACCATTGATCTGGCAGAAAAGAAGATTTCCGGGACTTTTCGATTTACAGCGCTGGATGCTGAAGTCGATACCCTGATCGAAGTGAGCCAAGGAAATTTTGAAAATGTACAATGGAAGGATATAGACACTTAAGAAAGAATTTGAGCGGAAATCTTCTTTACGACTCTAAACAAAAATGACAAATTAATTCATTCACAACCAACTAAATCTAACAATTATGAACCAATCCAATGTTTTAAAAACCCTTTTGCTGGCTGCTTCGACAGTCATGGTATCCTGCATGCCCAATGATGATGTGCAGGACAAAGGTCAAAGTGAAGTGACCATTTCAGCTACAGTGGGCAACAGTACGGATGATCCCAATGCACGTACGACTAGTCTGATCTATGACAATCTGGTGATCACAGACGTGCGAATGTCTGTGGATAATGTAAAACTAATCCTGAGAGCGACAGGCGCAAACAGCAATAAGCCAACCATAGTCCAATTCAGAACTGATAGTCCCAAGACCTTTACCCTAGTGAAAGACGGAGAAGTTAGCATAGTACCAATTGGCAGTGCCATGGCCTATAATGACATCTATGGCAAGTTTGACTTTGACTTGGTCAAGGCGCAGGATGTCCCAGAGGACGATGAGATGTTTGGACGGTCCGTGATAGCCAAAGCTACCTGGTTTGGTATTCCTGCAGCGATTTATATTGATTTGGAAGATAAGGTTGAGGTAATGTTCAACCAAGGATTGGAAGTGGACGGAGCCCAGAATCTAATCCTGACGGTTTACATGGACAAATTTCTGGAAGGCGTGAATCCGGCATTGGTATCTGATGGCAACGGGGATGGCATGATCGAAGTGGGACCAGACGACGAGGATGGAAATGGCGAAGCCTATGCAGCGATTCTTGCCAACATAGAAAGTGCCTTAGTACTCAAAAACGGCAGTTTCAAAAGTAACTAAGATTTTTTTTGACAGGTTAAACTTGATTTAACCGAAGCGCAGTTGGTTAGAATAGGCTGCAGCTTAGCACCGTCGGAATTCAGGATGAATCAAGCCTGTATTTCCGCCGGTGTTTTTTTATGAGGGAAAAATCAGAAGGGCTATAAATCGCAAATTCCTTAAAAAAGTGATCTACAGGCTAACGTTTTGGCGCAGTGGCGGATTTCGGAGCACAAAACTTTCTTTCAGCACTGAACTTAATTCGAAGCACAAAACTTCATTTAAGCACTGAACCCGCTTTTTTGCCAAACGCCTGTTATAGGTTGCCGTTCTTATGTTATTGTTGTCGGCTTGATTTATTGCTCTCATAGTTCAGTCGTTTAACCATTTTGAATATTCTCTCCAGTCTTCCAAATAAATACTTTTCACCTTCTTCTTGTCAAAGTCCACAAAACTGATTTTTGAACACCTCGGATATTCTGCTTGAGACAAAACATCTCTACTGTCAGCATTTGCCATTTCAATGTAATGGTCAAGCATCGAAATGTCTTTGTTTGCAAGCTTTAAAATTGCAGCTGAAATTCTATTTATTCCATTTGGATTATCGCCCTTGACATTGTAAAACTTTAAGGTTACTTCATCAATATGTTTGGGAAACTCTCTTGCTATAAGGCTTTCAACTTGAAGGGTTGTCACTTTGGCTATAGGTTGAATACCTAGATATTTAATTTTAAACTCTTCAAACATAGTAATGTCTATTTGTCTGTCTATTGTTGCGAGGTTCTTTCATTCGGTTGCCTATAACGTTTTGCAGCTACACGCAGGTGGGGATTTTTAGCACTGAACTTCATTAAAAGTACAGAACTTTGATTTAGCACTTCACTTTCATAAAAGCACGAAACCCCCACTTGCGTGTAGGTGCTGTTAGCTGTGGCTTTTATTGTTACTTAATTTTCTTTCTTGATATTTCCTTTCCATTTTCATAGATAGTTTCTTCCTTTACGTTCCCATTTTCGTCATAGGACTTTGTCACTCCGTGTTCTTTTCCATCAACCATTTCTTGGTACAATGTCAGTTTACCATTACTATATGAATATTGCTTTCCGTCCCTTTTATAATTTTTATATTCTTGCTCGTTTCTGTCAATAACACTGTCAAAGATTGAATACTCATTTATGTATAAGCCTGTACCATTTTTCAATATTTGCGTTCCATCTTCTTTCCAACAATTTTGAACAAAAAATTCCTGGTTAATAAATTCTGTTTCGCTTTTCATTTGACCATTAGGATAATATTGTATCCATTTCCCATCTCTATCATACTTAGAAATATATATTTCTGTTGACTTTAAATTTCCATTTTCGTAAAAATGTGAATGCAGGTAACCCTTTGGATTGTCAGATTTGGAGATTGAAAATTTCTTGTTTCCATTTTCGTAATATTCAATTCTTTCGATTGCTAGTTCGCCATTTTTGTATTCAATAACTTCTTTTGGGTTACCATTTTCATAGTAGCTTTTGTATGTTCCAGAAACAACACCATTTGAAACTGGAATAACTTCTTTTGGTTTGTCTGGGGAATAGAATGTTTTTAATTCACCAACGAATGACATATCAAATTCATTTCCGTCTTCATCTATGCAAAATTCATTTGGATTTTGACGAATGTAATTCTCGATGTTTTTCATAGTCTGTTCATTGAGTTTGTAGTATTCGCCATCAAGCTCTTCAAAATCTGTGATTTCTTTGTACAGATTACTAAAAGCTTCTAAACCACCTTTTCTAGCATCTTTTATTTTCTTGTTTTCCTTCAAATATAATTCGTAAGAACGATTTACAAGTTCAGCCATTTTATTGTCGCCAATATGTTTTAGACCTTTAATTATTGTCGGCACATACATTCCATAAT
>DATIAI010000631.1:0-21701 GCA_035458065.1 Algoriphagus sp.
AGTCCTCGAACCTAAGATTCCAATATCACTATGGAATGGGCCTTGACCTGAAAATGTGACTCGGTCACTACAGGGCCCTTGAACCAATCAAAAATATCCTCCGGCGAAATCCTGTAGGTATCCACCCAAAGTCTCCAATTATTCCCGAATCCTATGATAGGAGGTATTTCAAACTCAAGCGTTTCCGAGTAGGCGTTGATCATGATATGCATGGCTGTCTCCTGACTTAGTGATTCCACGCTGAAGGCAATCGAATGGGAATGATCCGACCAATCCGGTGCATGCAATTTCACACCGTGATAGGTGATCCGCCCCTTATCCAGCATTTCTTTCAAGCTCATTGCATTTTCGACTTGGCTGGCTTCCCGGCTCAGCCTGCGGGCTATGAGCATTTTCACAAATCGAAACAATCCAAAATTTTCCCGAACCAAATCCCAATCAAACCAACTCAGTTCATTGTCTTGGCAATAGGCATTATTGTTACCTAACTGAGTCCGCTTGACTTCATCTCCCATGGAGATCATTGGGGCCCCAACTGCCAATAGTACTGTGATGAAAAAGTTCCGGATTTGTCGGTCTCTCAAAGCTTCAATCCTCGGGTCATGTGTCGGCCCTTCCACTCCACAATTCCAGCTAAAATTATCATTGGCCCCATCCCTGTTTTCCTCTCCGTTGAGTTGATTGCGTTTTTGAGTGTAGGAAACCAAGTCATTTAATGTAAAGCCATCATGACAAGTCACAAAGTTGATGCTTTGCTCCGGCTCCCGATCTTGGTGACCATAGATATCGGGGCTTCCGATCATCCGACTGATGAATGGCTTGATGCTTCCATTATCTCCTCTCAAAAAACTCCGGACATCATCCCGGAATTTCCCGTTCCACTCTTTCCAGCTGTCACCGACAAAAGTTCCTACCTGATAAAGTCCAGCTGCATCCCAAGCTTCAGCTATAAGTTTGGTACCTGCAAGAATTGGGTCGGATTCTATATCCCAAAGGATTGGTGGATTTTCTATAATCTGACCTTTACCGTCCCTGGACAAAATGGACGCGAGATCAAAACGGAAGCCATCCACATGCATATGCTTAACCCAAAAATGGAGACTGTCCAAAATCATCCTCCGGACTATGGGTTGATTTGAATTGAGAATATTACCGCAGCCCGAATAATTCCTGTATTTGGATTTGTCCTCTTCCAGGGAGTAATAAATCCTGTTGTCAATGCCTTTGAAAGAATAGGTGGCTCCGCCCTCCCCTCCTTCGGCTGTATGGTTGAAAACTACGTCCAAAATCACCTCGATTCCGGCACGGTGAAGTGCTTTGACCAAATCCCTAAATTCATCCAAAGCGTGTACGGGATCTTGGATACTTGAAAACCCTTCATGAATTGAAAAAAATGAAACGGGATTATATCCCCAATAATTGGTGCGGCCATCATCCGTTTTCGGATCAAACTGGAAAACTGGCATCAGTTCGACCGCTGTTATTCCGAGTTCGGACAGGTAAGGGATTTTTTCGATCATCCCAGCGTAGGTCCCAAGCTTGGAATTACTCACTCCGGAGTTGGGATTTTTGGTAAATCCGGACACATGCATTTCATAAATGATGGTCTTGGAAAAAGGTCGGTAAAGTGGGAGGTCTCCTTCCCAATCGTAAGCATGGAGATCTACGACCACACTTTTTGGACAGGTTTCTGAAAATGCAACTGCTTTGGAATAGGGATCAAGTAAAACTTTATCAGAATCAAAACGATGCCCCCTAGCAGGATCATAGGGTCCTCGTACCCGGTATCCATAAAGTTGACCGGCATTGACATCAGGTACAAAAACATGCCAATAATGGTAGGTTTTGTTTACCCGGGGATTTAATCGGATGACCGTTGCAGGTTCCAGATCTTGTCTGGAATTAAAAAACAAAAGGTCGACTCCCTCGGCATGTCTTGAAAACAGAGAGAAGTTAACACCCCGCGTGCTAAAGGTGGAGCCAATAGGAAAACTCAAACCTGGCTGGACTGTGGTCATCGACAGTAATTTTCCAACCAAGCTAGAGTCAATAACCGGAATTTGTGCTGACAAAAGTCAGGTACAAAAATGAGAAAGTCCGAACTACTGTCAGACCATCAATCAATTGCGTTTTCCGGGATGGTACCTTTCGGCCACTCGCTTCTCTACATCTTCTTTGTAAAATGCCACTTCTTTGAAATTGACATCTGCATAGCGTTGTGCCTGATCAAAGAAATGAGGTGAGGCGGGATCGGAACTTTGTCCACCGGCCAGGATGGTTTTGGCTTTGACTTTTTCTCCAAACTCGACTACAGCAACGAAACTGTTGCCCCGATAGCCGTAAAGGCGTTTTGTTCCTTCAAAAGTTCTTGCACCAAAAGCTGCCAATGCACCCCAGTTTCCGGAAGCCAAACCAACCGGAATGTAGGGAGCATTGTCATCGTATTTCAAATCGATATCTCCTGTAAGTCGTTGGAAACGGTTGATTTCGCCCCAAGGCGTATTCCAGGTACCAAAGTCAGCATTCATCTGAGTCATGGTTTTTTCAAAAACTTCCAAAATCTCTGCTGAACTTGGGACCCTGGCATCTGGCATTGGATTGATGAAGCGGCTCATACTTTGGAAAGTCCTTTGGTAATTTTCACCGTAAAAGTGAGCAACCGACATAGCCACCGATTCCTTGGAAGACCGGTAATCCCAAGCTTTCAACACATCCAAAATCTCCTTCTTTTCTGCATTCCCGCTCTTTTCCAGAGCTGAAATCAATTCAGGCATCAGATATTCGAATGCCGGCAAATAGGGATCGTAGGCGAGTTGAAGGAAGCTGTCCAGATTCAGTTTTTCCACATTTTCCAAAACTTTGATTGCATGAACTCCACGGAAATTTTCCGCATCCGGAGCCATGTAGGCTGGATAATTTTCTTTTTTCGGACTGAACTCAGCCGCAGCAGTGAATGGCGTGGAATTGCAGTTTTGGATCCAACCATTTTCTGGATTGAGGATCAAAATACTTTCATCCACAGTATGAAGTCCTTGCCAATCTGTCGCAGGATTGCTGCCGTCTACCGGCTTGGAAAAATCAAATTCAGGATTTCTTTTCGGAATAAAATTGCCGTGGAAATAAGCAATATTCCCTTCGGCATCCGCAAAAACTGTGTTGTTGGAAGAATTGGTGCGGATATTCATCATTTCCTTAAACTCCGCGTAGTTTTTCAGTTTGGTTCGGGTATAGCTTTGGGACAAAGCACTGACCGGATCCCAGTTTATTTTGGTTGCGACCCATTTCTCCCCGGACTTGTGTGTAATCGGACCATGATGAGTCCGGTAATAGCTAAATTCTTTTTCCTTTATCTGCCCGTCTTCCTTGTATTTCAGGGTGACCTTATGCTGCTGTACATCCCTCAATTCCTCCCCGTATCGGTACTGGATTTTGCCTTCCGTCTCTATGATTTCCTCTTCAAACTCATCCTTGAAATCCACAAAAGTTGACGTATGAATCCAGCCGGTTTTCTCATTGAAACCCTGATAAACAAAGAACTGTCCCCAAGTCACAGCTCCATAGACATTTAGTCCTTCCTCACTGACAACATGTACTTCTGGACGGAAATAGAATGAGGTGTGTGGATTGATCAGCAGCATGGCATTGCCTGATTCGGATAAATTTGGTGCAATGGCGATTCCATTGGAGCCCTGAGGCTCCGCCAAAATATCAACTTCATGATAAGCCATCACCTCTTCCGGTTCATAAAATGCCTTCAGCTTATCCGTGGAAATGCTTTCGATATCTCCGCCAATAGATCCCTCAAAAAAGAACATTGGCATCCAAGGTTCATAGCGGGTAATCACTTGAGGCTTGGCTTCCGGATGAGTATGGAGGTAATAATTGACCCCATCCGCAAAGGCCACACACAGATCCTTGAGCCAGTCGGGCGCAGTTTCATAGGCGGCCTTAGCTTCTGCTTCGGTCATGAATAGATTGGCGCGAAGATCAGAGTAGAGTGCCTCCTCCCCTTCCAATTCGGCCAGTCGACCGATCGCCCAGACGTAATTACGCTCAACTCTTCGAAAATCATCTTCACATTGGGCGTAAAGCAAGCCAAAAACTGCATCTGCATCCGATTTTCCATAGATATGCGGAACTCCAAAGTCATCCCGAAGGATTTCTACACGCGCTGCCTGCTCCTCCCAACGACTGAGTTCATCGGATTGATTTTGGTTTTGACAGGAAAAAAGGGCGATAAAACTTACAAAGAGGGTAAATCTCTTAAGCATAGGATTTGGGTAAAGGTGAATGGTCGAAAGTAGGTGATTTCAAAAGCCTTCGCAACGGCTTTGTTACCGATGGTCGTGATATAGATTTGCTGCAAATTTCTGCTTCAATTTTAGAATAAGCTCCTTTGGAATTGCCTTGCTTTCCTGATAACCTTTAGCGAGCTTCTCAATTTGATCAACCGAACTGGCACCAATAACCAGAGAAGAAACTGCTTTTTCAGCCAATCCGTATCGGATTAAAACAGCTTCAGCAGCAAAGCCCAAGCTGTGGATTTCCGTTTTGATTTCCTCAACTTTTTCTTTCGGAATATCCAAAAATCCGGTCAAAGGTTTGTCAATCAATATCCCCTTTGCAAATGCACCCCTGACTAGAACCCGTGTTTTGGTGTTTTCCAAAAATGGGAACATTTCCTCCTCAGGCCTTCTGTCCAAAGGATTGTATTGCATCATGATCGTAGCCGGAGGCTGCATGGACATGACTTTCCGGATCACATTAGGCCGGATGGAGGAAATCCCAAATGCACGGATTTTTCCCTGAGTTTTCAAGATCTCAAAAGCTTCAAGCGTCTCTTCCCAAGGATCTTCAATTGTACCTCCATGAAGCTGATACAGGTCGAGGTAATCTGTCCGAAGCCGCTTCAAGCTTTCTTCAATTGCTTTCAGAATGTAGGATTTTCTGGGATTCCAAGACCAGGCAGTTCCAGATGAATTCCATTGATTACCGACTTTAGTTGAGATTACAACTTGGGCTCGCTTTGACTTTAGGGCCCGACCTAGATTATCCTCGACTTTTCCTTTTTGATACATGTCGGCTGTATCAAAAAAGAAAATTCCGGAGTCCAGAGCTTTATGGAGGATTTTTTCTGCTTCAGAAAAATTTTCCGGAAGGGACATGCAGCCCAAGGCAATCTCGGGAAGTTGTAATATTTCTGATTTTGGAAATTCCGACATTGTTTTTTAGTTAAATTTTTTAAGTCCTTGGCTTCAATTTATTAATGCACAGATCTTAACCCTTCTGCCTAATTTCGGCTTCAATTTTCAAATTCCGACAAGGTATTCCTGCTATTATCTCTATTTTTGGTGCGCCTAAAACCTATAACCATGAAAAAAATAGCCGTTTTCACGTCAGGTGGAGATTCACCGGGGATGAACGCCTGTATCCGTGCGGTAGTCAGAACTGGAATATACAGAGGACTTGATGTTTTTGGTATCAATCGGGGATATGAGGGGATGATAGAGGGAGATATAAAGCGGATGCATTCACATTCAGTCAGCAATATTGTCCAGCGGGGTGGTACTATGCTGAAGTCTGCGAGATCCATGGAATTCAAAACTCCCGAAGGCCGGAAAAAGGCATTTGAAAATCTCAATTCTCTTGGAATCGAAGGACTTGTAGCAATTGGAGGTGACGGCACCTTCACAGGAGCCAAGGTCTTTTTTGAGGAATTTGGAATACCAACGGTCGGCTGTCCCGGCACTATTGATAATGACATTTACGGGACTGATTTCACCATCGGCTTCGACACAGCAGTGAATACTGCACTGGAAGCAATCGATAAAATCAGAGATACCGCAGCCGCTCACGACAGGATTTTCTTTGTGGAAGTAATGGGGCGAGATGCGGGATTTATTGCAGTGGAATGCGGAATCGGTGGAGGTGCAGAATTTGTAATGGTACCTGAAACAAAAACAGACTTAAACGCGGTAGTGAAATCATTGAAAAACCTACGGAAATCAAAATCCTCCAGCATCATCGTGGTGGCAGAAGGTGACGACTTGGGTAATGCCGATGAAATCATGGCAATGGTCAAAGAAAAAATCAAAGACCCTTCAAAAGAGTTTAAAGTAACAACCCTCGGTCATATTCAGCGGGGTGGCAATCCCACTGCCCGGGACCGGGTCTTGGGAAGCAGATGTGGAATGGGCGCAGTAGAGGGACTCCTAGCAGGTAAAACCAATTGCATGGCAGGAGTAATGAACAATGAACTCGTTTATACCTCATTTGCTGATTGTATTGGAAAACCCAAGCCACTCCATCCGGATCACCTTACATTAATTGATATCCTAAGTATTTGATATGGGATTTATTCCTTTGTTTTTGACGGTAGGCGGTGCCTGCCTACTTTTTTTCCTGACAGTGAAAAATACCATGCAGCGAAAGCTCAATGTTCAACGTGAGCTTTTGTCCAAACTCGGATTGGATCATCCCGAACTCGGATTGATTCTGGGAGAAATCACCGATCCGGATGTAGTATTGGAAAGCATGAAATCCTTAGGATCAGAGAAAAAAATCTCCAAAAAAAGTCTGGAAATAATCCGTCAACTCAAGATAAACAAGTACCAATACAATAAGCTGATCAAAAAAGCTCCTTACAACTGGGTGGCAAAAATCAGCGGCTTTCAGACAATTTGAGTTTCTAGCCACGAGATGATCTCAACCTGCTGATCAGGATGAAACCAATGAATCTCAGAATCCCGACGAAACCAGGTCAGTTGTCGCTTGGCATATCGTCGGGAATTTCTCTTTAAAAGCCGGATCGCTTCTCCCTTGTCGTATTTCCCTTCCAGGTATCCGAATATTTCAGAGTAGCCGACTGTCTGCAAAGCATTCAGATGCCTTTTGTCAAACAAAGCTTCCGCTTCTTCAAACAGTCCGGCTTCTATCATCTGATCCATTCTCAAGTCGATCCTCCGGTACAATTCCTCCCGGTCCCGGTCAAGTCCGATTTTGATAATCTGAAAAGGCCTTGTCGCTGTTTTCTTGATCCGAAAACTGCTGAATTTCAATCCAGTTCCCAGATAAACTTCCAGTGCCCGCATCAGCCTTTGGGGATTTTGCCGGTCCACCTGATCAAAATATTCCGGATCTACCTTTTCGATTTGGGACTGAAGCCATTCCAGCCCATTTTCTTCGAATTCTGAGATAATTCTTTTCCGGATTTCAGGATCCACATCAGGGATTTCGTCCAGGCCTTTGGTAATTGCGTCTGCATAAAGCCCGGAACCACCGGTCATAATTGCAATTGGATTCCTGCTAAAAATGCCTTCAAGAATACACAATGCGTCATTTTCGAATTTTCTGACATCATAATCTTCCTCCACCGACAGGGAATTGATCAGATGATGTGAGACTTGCGAAAGCTCCTCCTGAGTGGGTTTTGCTGTCCCCAGATTCATTTCCCGGTAAAACTGCCTGCTGTCACAAGAAACAATTTCTGTTTTGAATTTTTTGGCTAGATTTAGACACAGGTCAGTTTTGCCCACCGCAGTTGGGCCAACTACCAGAATTAATTTTTTTTTATCCGCCAAGTGTTAGAATTTAAAGTCGGTCAAAAATCCAAAGAAAGTAATGAAATCGAGCAGAACGAATTCGTCACACAGGGAAGATTATCAACTTGGCGAGATTCCATGTGGCCGCTAAATAAAATTATTAACACATGAAAAGCAAAAGGGTATTAATCGTGGATGATAATGACCTGAACAGAAAGCTTTTTGAAAATCTGATCGGACAGTTGTTTTCGTTCGAATCTGCCAAAAATGGCCTCGAGGCAGTGACGTTGGCAAAAAAGGGGTATTTTGATCTGATCCTTATGGATATTCAAATGCCTTTGATGGATGGAATCAGCGCAATGAAAAAAATCAGGCAAGATGGAAGCTCTACTTGTCCCATTTTGGCAGTAACTGCCTATGCGGAAGAATCAGACAGAACCAGCTTTTTAGAGCAGGGATTTGACGACTTTATCACAAAGCCTATCCGACCCAAAGAATTTTTGCAACTGATCCAAGAATATTTGAAAGGTCAAATGCGGAATTTTCAGAACTCAGAAGAACCTCACTATGAAAATTCAATTTTGGATCGGAAGATTCTGGCCCAACTTCTCAAATACAATTCCAAGCCCTCCATCCAAAAAGTATTTCAGGATTTCCTTTTGGAATGTCATGATACCGAATCGCTTATCGATGAATATGAGTCAATTATAGAATCTTCAGAATTGATCAAAAAAATTCATACGCTGAAGGGAAACTCTGGGACTTTGGGTGCCATGGGTATTTTTCAATCCGCATTGAAAGCAGAAGAGTATGGTCGAAATGAAAAAAATCAAGAATTCGACCTTGAAATAAAAAAATTAAAAAATGAAATCCGGCAATTCCGAAATTTTCTCAATCAAGAACCTATTTTTGACGCATGAGTGAATCAAAAAAAATCCTCGTTGGAGAAGACAGTTCCATCATTATCAACCTTACGAAAAACGTGCTGGCATTTGACAATTACCAAATGAAAGCCGCCCGAAACGGGAAGCAAGTCCTAGAGCTTTTGGAAAAAGAAGCATTTGACCTGATTTTGATGGATATCAGTATGCCTGTCATGGATGGAGTGGAGTGTACCAAGCAGATCCGCGCACTTTCTGACCCGACCAAAAGCAAACTTCCGATCATTGCCATCAGCGGAAATATTCACAATTACACCCCTGAAGAATTCCGCAGGCTTGGATTTGATGATTTCATCCAAAAACCGCTGGACTACGACAAAGTGCTGGCAACGGTCAAAAAATTCCTGAGCTGATGGCAATCAAGTACACCAAGCACTTTTTGGACAAAATGGAAAACCTTTTTGCCGCCTCGGAATTTATCCTGAGGTATGAAAAAGGGAATTTCAAGTCCGGCTACTGTGTACTCAAAGACACCAAAATCGTGATTGTCAACAAATATTTTCCACTCGAAGGAAAAATCAATGCCCTGATTGACATTGTCAACGAATTGAATTTCGACCCGAAGGATTTCAAAGAAAAAACCAATCATGATTTTCTTAATGAACTCCGCCAAACCTCGCTGAAATTTTGAAAGTTAATTTTCTTGGTACCGGCACCTCTCAGGGAGTTCCTGTGATCGGATGTGAATGCAGAGTTTGTAAATCACTTGATTTTCGGGACAAAAGATTTCGTACATCCATTCACGTGGAAGCAAAAGGAGTCTCCCTGGTCGTGGATACCGGGCCGGATTTCAGAATGCAAATGCTTCGGGCTGGGATCAAAAGTCTGGATGCGGTTCTATTTACCCATGAACACAAAGACCATACTGCGGGGCTGGATGATATCAGACCATTCAATTTTTCCCAAAAAATGGACATGCCGGTTTTTGCCAAAAGGCATGTGTTGGATCAGATCCAACGGGAGTATACTTATATATTCAGCGACAATAAATATCCCGGAGTTCCCCAGGTAGAATCCATCGAAATCTCGGATAATCCCTTCCATGTTAATGGCTTAGCTGTGACTCCAATTCCGGTTTTACATTATAAATTACCTGTTTTGGGATTTCGCTTTGGAGACTTCAGCTACATCACTGATGCCAATTTCATTCCCGAAGAATCTATGAAATTGCTGGAAGGCACCGAAGTTCTCGTTTTAAACGCACTTCAGATCGATCCGCATATTTCGCATTTTACACTTGAAGAAGCCGTCCAGGTTGCCCGAAAAATCGGAGCCAAACAAACCTACTTTACCCATATTTCTCATCGCTTGGGGCTCCATGACCATATCGACAAAGGACTTCCGGCCGGAATCTCTTTAGCCTATGATGGCTTGGAGTTAAATTTGGACTGATGCACCTCAATTACCATTTCCTGAAGTACCTCGCTCCTGCTTTGAATACTGAATTTTCAGGCAGTCAGATCAGCGCTTGTTTTTCTCAAAGCAAGGACGAGTTGATCATGGAGACTGAGGGAGAAAATGGGATTCGATATATCCGCGCACATTTGCTTCCGCCACAGATCTACCTGAGTTTTCCTGATCAATTTCACCGGGCCAAGCGAAACAGCATAGATATATTCCAAGAGCTGATCGGTGACTCTATTCAGAAATGCGGCGTTTTCAGCTTTGAGCGGGCCTTTTATTTTGATTTGGAATCTGGAAAAAAGCTGGTTTTTAAGCTACATGGCAACCGCAGCAATGTTCTTTTGTATCAAAAAGAAGAATTAAGCCCTACCCTTCTTTTTAGAAATGAAATCCGGGAGGACAAAGAACTGGACTGGGAAAGTCTGGAAAAACACTTGGAATTAAGCTTCGAAAGATTCCTGGAATTGGAAGGTAATGCTTCTCAATTTCTTCCCACACTAGGTACAATTCCCCGAGCATGGCTGAAAGAAAAAGGATATCCAGAAGCAACAATTGAGAAAAAATGGGCCTTGATTCAAGATTTGCTGGATATTTTGGATACCCCGCTTTTTGCTTTGGCAGAAAAGCAAGGAGAAGTGCATCTCAGCCTTTTACCTGAACCGAATCCCATAAAAACTTTTTCCGATCCGATCGCAGCCACCAATGAGTTGTTTTATCTGGCTTTGGTCAAGGGGAACTTTGAAAAGGAAAAAAACTCCCTGCTCAAAAGCTATCAGGATCAGCTGAAAAAGACGGAATCCTATATCCTAAAGTCCTCTTCCAAACTCGAAGAACTGAAAAATTCAGCCTCTCCAAGCCAGCTAGCAGATGTGATTATGGCCAATCTGCACGAATTTCAGAATGGAAAATCGGAAGCCGAGCTCTTTGATTTCTATACAGGAAATCAGATAAAGGTAACTTTGAAACCAAACCAAAAGCCTCAACATCTCGCAGAATCCCTTTATCGAAAATCCAAAAACAGGCAAATCGAACTGGATCAAATTGAAAAGACCATCGCATCCAAAATCAATCTGAAAACTGATTTAGAACAAAAAATTCAATCCATCCAGTCCATTTCGGACTTTAAAGGGCTCAAGTCTTATCAAAAAATCAACAAAGAAGACAAAGCTATCACCAAAGAAGTGAGCGGATTACCCTTCAAGGTTTTTGAATTTGAAGGGTTCACGATTTGGGTGGGCAAATCTGCCAAGGACAATGATGAAATGCTCCGGGGATTTGTTCACAAAGACGACCTTTGGTTGCATGCGCGACAGGTTCCGGGATCGCATGTAGTGATTAAGATGAAAGGAATGGCTGCATTGCCAAATTCGGTATTGGAGCGTGCTGCTGGTTTAGCGGCTTTTTATTCCAAATTCAAAACAGAAACCCTTGCCCCTGTAATCTACACCGAAGCCAAATTTGTAAGAAAAGTAAAAGGATCAGCTCCGGGCTCGGTAATGGTTGACCGTGAAAAAGTGATCATGGTGCCTCCAGTCGGACCTGATGAAGAAACATCCTCCCGAAAGAAATAACCCTTGAATAGGTTAAGTAAACGGTGATCTATAAGCCAAAAACTTAGTGTTTCCAAAGAGCTTGGCTACTGGTTGATCCAGGATTTGAATTCGTTTACCCGCTCACGGGCTACAACAATTACTTCTTCACTTTTTGCATTCAAGGATAAGAGTAGCCTTCCATTATGGTAAGGCTTCATCTCCAGGAGGTTGTCGAGATTGATGATTACGGATCTGTTGATTCTGTAAAATTTATTGGGGTCAAGTAGCTCTGATTCGAGCTCGTTTAGGCTATGGTCAATGATAAACTTTTGAGAAGATTCAGCTTCTACTAAAAAAGTGACTCCGCTTTCTGCATAAAAGAATGCAATATTCTCCACAGAAATGAAGGAAATCCGGCTTCCGGATTTGGTCAAGAATCGCTTTTTAAAGTTTTTTCCGGAATAATGCTTTAAAAATTTATCCATAAAGTCTGCTGAAAACCTTTGAGATACAGGCAAAGGGGATAAACATTCGACTTTTTCAAATGCCCTGATAAGACGCTCCTCCTGGATAGGCTTTAGGATATAATCAATGCAATTGTGATCAAAGGATTGCAGCGCATATTCATCGTATTCGGATATAAAAATCACCGGAATTGTGATTTTTTTCCCCTGAAAAACCTTGAAGCTCATTCCGTCGGCTAAATGGATATCACACAGAATCAAATCAAAAACACCTTGATTTTGAAGTGCTTGTTCAAGTTCACCGAGATTTTGAGCAGTATCAGCCACCACCCAACCTGGTCTTTGCTTACGAATGATGGAGTTGATCCTTGCCAATGCCTCAGGATCGTCTTCGACCAATAGTAAATGCTTTGTCATCAATAAGAGGAATTTTGACTAGAAATTGCTCCGTTTCAACCTGATTCCGGAAGCTTCGATTTAGAAACCCATATCTCCCAGATATGTTTTGAAGGCCATTTTGAGAATAATTTCCTTTGATAAAATTTGAACCGAAAAAATGATCACTGTCTGGCGAGCTGAATATTTGAGGGCACAATCGGTGAAAAAATAGTTTTTTAAACCATCAACTTGGAAAGATTATAGCAATCCGAAAAATAATATGCCAGACCTGAACCCATTTACCCCACCTTTAACCATTTACAAAATCCCTGATTTACTAACTGTTAAATAAAAAAGAGGGGCAAAATCTTGCCCCTCTCAACTTGTAAGGATCTGTATTTTGGTCTAATTATAATGTTGGCAATAGAACTCCGTCAATGACATGGACCACGCCATTTTCGATAGCCACATCGGCAGCAATGACATTGAAGGTATTCCCAGCTTTATCTGTGACAGTTACATTGTTTCCTGTTCGGGTCACGGTAAGCATTTCACCAGCTAAAGTTGGAACCATTTGAGCCCCAGCCGCAAGATCGAAAGAGAAAGCTGTAGCCGGAACCACATGGAAACCAAGAACTTTGGTCACCGCTTCAGCTCCCAATCCGTTGATTAATGCCTGAAGTGAATTGAATCCAAGGGCATCCAGCAAGTCGGCAAATGCCTGATTGGTCGGAGCAAAAACAGTCATGGCTTCTTGCCCTAGCAATGTTCCGCCCAAACCGGCTGCGGTCACAGCGTCCAAAAGAATTGTCAGATTAGCAGCTTGTGCGGCTTCAACTACGTTTGGCAAATCTAATTCTGGCAAAAGTACACCATCGATTACATGAACAACCCCGTTTTCGATAGCTACATCTGCAGCTACAACATTCGCTGTATTTCCCAAAGCGTCGGTAACTGTGACACCGGAAGCACCTGATCTAACAGTCAATTCCTGACCTGAAAGTGTCGTAAAAGTGTTGGTTGCATTCAGATCTGTGGAGAAAGCTACAGCCGGAACCACATGGAATCCCAAGACGGTTTGAAGGTTTTCGATTCCTCCGATTCTAGCTACCAACTGATTGAGATTTTCAGCATTGAATGCATCCAAAGCCGCAACGAAAGCATCATTTGTTGGGGCAAAGACAGTAATTGCATCTGCATTCAAGAGCGCATTTCCCAAACCTGCAGCGGTTACTGCATCCAAAAGAACTGTCAATCCGGCGCCCTGTGCAGCTTCCACAATCGTTGGCAACATCAGATCCGGAAGCATTACGCCGTTGATTACATGGACTACACCGTTGGCGATTTCGATATCTGCCGCCACGACCTGAGCTACTCTACCCAATTGATCCCGAACGGAGACTGTGGTTCCTGATTTTTCAACAATAATATTTTGTCCTGAAAGCGTAGTAAAAGTATTGCTTGCAGCCAAATCTCCGGATAAAGCCACTGCAGGTACCACATGGAAGCCCAGTACTTTTTCCAAATTTTCAGCTCCACCGATTTTGACCACGAGTTCGTTTAAGTCAGATGCTCCAAAAACTTGTAATGCCGCTGCAAATGCCTCATTGGTTGGAGCAAAAACGGTAATAGCCTCAGCAGAAAGCAAGGCTTCCGGAAGACCATCCACTGCCGTAACAGCGGTCAACAAAGTTGTCAATCCTGCTTCAGTTGCTGCTTCAACCAAAGTTGGTTTTGGCAATTCAATGGAAGGTAATAAAACACGATCAATCACGTGTACGACCCCATTTTCAATCTGAACATCTGCCTGAATTACATTGGCTACATTTCCCGCAGCATCTGTTACTGTGACGCTACCTGAAGTAGAATTCACTCGCAAAGTCTGTCCCGAAACTGTAGTAAAAAGGTTTGTTTCGTTGAGATTTCTGGAAAAAGCAACTGCAGGTACAACGTGAAAACCCAAAACAGTTTGGAGATTCTGTGCACCGCCCAGCTTGGTGACCAAATCATTGAGATCAGTTGCACCAAATGCCTGAAGAGCATTTGCAAATGCGTCATTGGTTGGGGCAAAAACAGTAATTGCAGGTTGATCCTGAAGTGTAGCTTCCAAACCAGGAATGGCACGGACTCCCGCCACCAGCGTTGTTAAGCCTGCCTCATTTGCGGCCTCAATAAGTGTAGGATAGGGAATAGGTCCTTGATAATCCTCACTGCAGGAAAGGATCGTAAAAAACAGTGATCCCATCAGCAAATACTTTAAGAATTTTGTCATAGTTAATTTTGGTTAGTTAAGACCATAACTTGACAAAGCACAACTAGTCAGCCCTTACTCCTCCAACTGTATAAAAAAAAGGATGAATCGGTAGATTCATCCTTTAAACTGTATTGAGTAACGAAAAATAAATCCGTGATTGCTTTTGATTTTTATTCCACCACGTGGATTTTCAGCATATTGGTTCTGCCCTTTTCCTTTAGCGGCATGCTGGCAGTATTGATGATTATATCCCCTGAAAGAACATGCCCATCAGTTTTCAGTGTTTTTTCAATATCCTCAAAAGTGGCATCTGTCGACACCTGGCTATTGTAATGATATGCTCTTACCCCCCAAACCAAAGACATTTGGGAAAGTAATTTTTCATTTCTGGTAAAGACAAAAATGTTTGCCAATGGGCGGTGGGAAGCCAATCTGAAACCTGTAAATCCTGAAGAGGTAATACCTACAATAGCTTTGGCTTTGACATTTCGTGAAAGTCTCGCTGCCATCAAAATCAGGTTGTCGCTAAGGAAAGTGACGTCGTCTTCAGGGATTTTGTAAAGGTTGTGGTAAATCTCTGCGTTGTTTTCCAGATAAGTGATGATGCTTGTCATTGCCTTCACCGCATTGACAGGATATTTCCCGGAAGCAGTTTCAGCAGAAAGCATCACCGCGTCTGCACCGTCTAAAACAGCATTGGCCACATCATTGGTCTCAGCCCGGGTTGGACGTGGATTTTGGATCATGCTTTCCATCATTTGGGTTGCGATGATGACAGGCTTGCAAGCTAGCTTGCATTTTTCCACCATCTTCTTCTGCCAAAGAGGGACAATTTCCATAGGAACTTCCACTCCCAAATCTCCTCTTGCTACCATGATTGCATCTGTGGCTTCTATGATGGAATCGATGTTTTCGAGTGCTTCCGGTTTTTCGATTTTCGCCACGATCTTGCACTCTTTGCCTGCAGCTGTGATTCTTTCTCTGAGATCAATAATATCCTCAGCAGATCTTACAAAGGACAAAGCGATCCAATCTACATCCTGCTCCAAACCGAACTGAAGATCTTGTATATCCTTTTCGGTAAGTGAAGGTGCAGAAACTTTCGTATTGGGAAGGTTAATTCCTTTTCTGGATTTCAGAATACCACCGTGGATCACTGTGGCATTGACATTTTTCCCATCGGTGCTGTTGACCACCACTTCAAGATTACCGTCATCGATCAGGATTCTGTCTCCCGGTACTACGTCCTGAGGTAGATTCTGATAGACAGTACTCACGAGTGAAGCTGTTCCTATGACAGGATCATTGGTGATGGTGATTTTTTCACCCGGCTTGATTTCAACACCGTTGTTTTCAACTTCACCTACACGGATTTTTGGACCCTGAAGATCCTGAAGAATCCCCAAGTGGCAGTTGAGCTCTTTATTTACCCTGCGAATGATCTCAATTACTTCCTGATGTACCTCATGGCTTCCATGGGAAAAATTCAGTCTGAACACATTAGCTCCGGCAGCTGCCAGGCTTTTGATCATTTCGTAATTGTTTGAGGCAGGGCCTATTGTAGCCAGAATTTTTGTTTTCTTAAAGGGCAGGTGGCTCATTGGGTCATTAATAAGTTAATAGGTTTTCTTTCGATTTTATTTTAGAAACATCCAATCGTACTACACTTTGAATGAATGGATTTTTTGTGAGGTGATCCACAAAGGTAGTAATACTGAGTTGTTGTGTTTGGTCTTGGATTAAAAGGAAGTAGTCCAAATTTCGCAATTCCGGGATCAAATATGCCAATTGCTGAGAAGTATTGAGTGCTTTATTTTTTAAAAGTTGGATATATCCGTGGGGTAAAGAAAGGAAATATTGGGAAATTTCCAGTCTAAGAGATGAGAGAAACTCAATTTGGATATCATCCGACCGAACCAAATCCAAGTCTAGGTCCCGATTGATCAGCCAAGCCATTTTATAGTCTTTAACAGGCGAAACAAGCCCTATTAACTCAAAATCAAACGTGGGTTCTATTAATAATTTGGTCTTCTTCATGTAGGAAGAATGGGGATCGGAGCAAAGTTAGAAATTAAAATTGAGCGAGACGAACGGACTATTTGCATAAAAATTTACTTCGGTCATTTCTTTGCCAATTAGGTTTTAAATATATTTCTTTGCGGAGTGTTATTAACTAAACTGATCACAAAATGTCTGAAATTGCACAAAAAGTAAAGGCCATCATTGTTGACAAACTTGGCGTAGAAGAGTCTGAAGTGACTATGGAAGCAAGCTTCACCAATGACCTTGGAGCTGACTCTCTGGACACTGTGGAATTGATTATGGAATTCGAAAAAGAATTCAACATTTCTATTCCGGACGACCAGGCCGAGCAAATCGGTACTGTTGGCCAGGCAATCACATACCTTGAGGCAAACGTAAAATAAGAACTACTAAATTCATTATATGAATTTAAAAAGAGTTGTTGTAACGGGTTTAGGTGCCCTCACACCCATAGGAAACACCACAGAAGAATTCTGGAAGGGTTTGATTAATGGTGTGAGTGGCGCTGCGCCTATTACCCGCTTCGACGCTTCACTTTTCAAGACTCAATTTGCCTGCGAAGTCAAAAATCTAGACCTCGACCAATTTATTGAAAGGAAAGAGGCCAGAAAAATGGATGCTTTCACCCAGTATGCAATGATTACAGCTGATGAGGCTATCGTTGATTCAGGGCTAGATTTAGAATCCATCGACAAATCCAGAGCCGGTGTAATTTGGGGATCCGGAATCGGAGGCCTCAGGACATTTCAGGAAGAAGTCACCGATTTTGCAAAAGGTGACGGCACTCCGAGATTCAATCCATTCTTTATTCCTAAAATGATTGCGGATATTTCCGCTGGATTTATTTCCATCAAATACGGATTCAGAGGACCAAACTTTGTGACTGTATCTGCCTGTGCGTCGGCGACTAATGCATTGATCGACGCATTCAATTACATCCGACTCGGCAAAGCTGATGTTTTTATCAGTGGTGGGTCAGAAGCAGCCGTTTCTGAAGCAGGAATTGGAGGCTTCAATGCGATGAAAGCACTTTCTCAACGAAATGACTCTCCCCAGACTGCATCCCGACCATTTGACAAAGACAGAGATGGATTTGTACTGGGTGAAGGTGCCGGAGCTTTGATTCTTGAAGAATTGGAGCATGCCAAAGCAAGAGGAGCAAAAATCTATGCTGAAATTGTAGGTGGTGGTATGACTGCAGATGCATATCATATTACTGCTCCACATCCTGATGGATTGGGAGCAAGCAGTGTTATGAAAATAACATTGGAAGATGCTGGGTTGAAACCAGAGGCAATTGATTACATCAACGTGCACGGTACTTCTACTCCATTGGGAGATGTAGGTGAAACAAAAGCGATCCAAAAAGTATTTGGTGACCACGCATACAAACTCAACATCAGTAGCACTAAGTCGATGACAGGACATTTGTTGGGTGCGGCAGGTGCTGTAGAAGCCATTGCTTCTATCCTTGCCATCAACAACAGTATTGTTCCGCCTACGATCAACCACTTCACCGATGATGAAGCATTTGATCCAGGGCTCAATTTGACGTTTAACAAAGCGCAGACCAGAGAAATCAATTATGCGCTGAGCAATACCTTTGGATTTGGCGGACACAATTGCTCTGTCATTTTCAAAAAATATAACTGATCAGAGTGAAACTCTTTCAGAGACTCGGAATCCACACTCTTTTCTTTAGCTCAAAAGACAGAAGGCTTGCATCCTCGATCAAAATGATCATAGGGCGCAAGCCTTTAAATTTATCCCTCTATCGACTCGCACTTACACCATCCGGACTTGGAGAGGAAACTTCGAACGGTTTTAGGATTTCAAACGAGCGACTGGAATTTCTGGGAGACGCTGTGCTAGGTTCTGTCATAGCAGAACATTTATTCAAGAAATTCCCCTACCGCGACGAAGGATTTCTCACAGAAACCCGCTCAAAACTGGTGAACAGGGAAACCCTAAATGAGATAGGTATCAAAATCGGGTTGAAAAACACGCTGGAACAAGTAGTCAGTGCTAGGCAGTTTATCGGAAACAAATCTCTTTTTGGAGATATTCTGGAGGCTTTTGTCGGGGCAGTTTACTTGGACAGGGGGTACAAATTCACCCAAAAACTCATTCTACAGCGGATTTTACTCCACATGGATGTAGAAGGCATGATCAGCACCGTGACCAATTACAAGAGCAAAATCATCGAATGGTCGCAAAAGGAAGCCAAATTCGTCGAATACAAAGTATTAAAAATCACCGGAAACCAACGATTTAAAGAGTTTGTTGTCGAGCTGAACGTCAACGGTGAATCCATTGCTCAGGGCAAAGGAGGAACAAAAAAGAAAGCTGAACAGGAGGCCTCTAAAAATGCCTGCGAAATCCTGAACATTGCCGTTTAGAAGTATATTTTAGTCATTTTTAATTCCCTCATGGCTGCCATCAAAATAGCAGGTGCTACAGTAAATCAAACTCCTCTGGACTGGAAAGGCAATCTGGACCGAATCTTGGCTGCCATTCAGCAGGCCAAATCCGATCAAGTAGAAATCCTTTGCTTTCCTGAATTGGCAATCACCGGATATGGGTCTGAGGATCTTTTTCTGAGCTATTGGTATCCCCAAAAGGCGCTTAGCCAATTGGCCAAGCTCATCCCCTATTGTCAGGACATCACTGTGGCTGTCGGCCTTCCGGTCAGAATCCAGGATAAAGTATATAATACGGTTGCAGTCATCGAAAATGCAAAACTGAAAGGCTTCGTGGCCAAGCAGTTTATGGCGATCGATGGCGTCCACTACGAATTTCGATGGTTTACACCATGGGAAGAAAACCAGGTGATTGAGTTTGAATTTGAAGGAGAAAAAATTCTCCTGGGTGACTTGACTTTCCATCACAAAGGAATCCATTATGGATTTGAAATCTGTGAGGATGCTTGGAGAGGAATTCATCGCCCAGGCTACCATCTTTCGGAACGAAAAGTGGATTTGATCTTCAATCCAAGCGCATCCCATTTTGCGATGAAGAAGACAATTGAACGGAAAGAACTGATTGAATTCAGCTCCAAAACCTTCAACTCCTATTATTGCTATGTCAACTTACTCGGCAATGAATCTGGTCGGATGATTTTTGACGGGGAAATTTTGCTTGCAAAATCCGGGAATCTGATCGCCAGAAACCAATTGCTTTCCTTCCAGGACTTTCAGGTTTTATCCTTCGAAATGGAAGAAAAAACGCAGGAAGTAGCTCCAATCCATCCCAAAGAATGGGAGTTTGTACAAGCCTCATCGTTAGCACTTTTTGATTACTTAAGAAAAAGCCGAAGCAAAGGATTCGTTCTTTCTCTTTCTGGCGGTGCTGATTCCTCTACTATCGCAGTATTAGTTGCTGAAATGGTCAGAAGGGGAATCCAAGAACTTGGTTTGGAAAGGTTTGTCGGAAAATTAGGAATCTCTTTTTCACCAAAAACTAAAAATCCGGAAAGGGAACTGGTCGGCGAACTCCTGACTACAGCATACCAGGGCACCAAAAACTCTTCCGAAGACACATTCAACTCAGCCAAAAACTTGGCAGAAAGCCTAGGAGCAAAGTTTTATTCCTGGACCATCGATGAGGAAGTGCAATCATACACCCAAAAAATCGAGACCGCAATCGGACGCAAACTTACCTGGGAACTAGACGACATTACCCTCCAAAACATTCAGGCCCGCTCCAGATCTCCGATCATTTGGATGCTCGCCAATATCAACAACGCGCTGTTGCTTTCCACCTCCAACCGAAGTGAGGGAGATGTAGGATACGCGACAATGGATGGAGACACCAGTGGAAGCATCTCCCCAATTGCCGCTGTAGACAAACATTTTATTCTTCACTGGCTAAACTGGGCGGAGAAAAATCTTGACAGACCGGGTCTTGCATCTGTCAATTCCCTGACTCCAACAGCCGAACTGCGTCCGCTGGAAAGAACTCAAACGGACGAAAAAGATCTGATGCCCTATTCAGTCATTGTGGAAATTGAGCGCTTGGCAATCCGGGACAAAAGATCCCCGATGGATATTTTTCTGATCCTCAAAGACGAACTCAGAATAGAAGAAGCCGTTTTGAAGGAGTATATCAAAAAATTCTTCCGACTTTGGTCCAGAAACCAATGGAAGCGAGAGCGATTGGCACCCTCCTTTCACCTGGATGAATTTAACGTCGACCCTAAAACCTGGTATCGCTTCCCAATTTTATCTGGAGGTTTTGCCGAAGAACTTGAACAATTAGACCAAATCTAATCCAACATTATGCTTGAATCTTTTCTGAGTTATGTAGTATGGGATCCCAATCAGGCTGTGTTTGCCGGATTTGAAAGATTAAGATGGTACAGTTTACTTTTTGCATTGGGCTTTATTATTTCCCAGCAATTCATGGTTTACTTTTTCAGAAAAGAAGGTCAGGACGAATCTCTGGTAGACAAGTTGACGATTTACATGGTCTTGGCGACCATTATCGGAGCGAGGTTGGGACACGTGCTTTTTTACGAACCCGACAAATACCTGAGTAATCCCATTGAAATCCTGAAAGTATGGGAAGGTGGATTGGCTTCTCATGGTGCAGCAATCGCCATTCTTTTTGCACTTTGGTTGTACTCCAAAAGGACTCCTGGACAAAGCTACCTGTGGGTGGTTGACCGAATCGTAATCGTCACTGCTATGACCGGTGCCTTGATCCGATTCGGCAATCTGATGAATTCGGAAATTGGAGGAAAAGATACAGGAACAGACAGCGGATTTGTTTTTGCACGGGATGCTGAAGAAATCCTGGAAACTTTAAAAGTTCCATTTGAGTCCATTGAAGCCTATAAACCCGAGGACCGCGTGGGAGAACTTCAGGGAAATGGAATTGTACCCTTAAATTTTGACCTGAAAATCAGCAAGGGGAATTTCTCGAAAGAGGACCTGTCATCCATCCTGGAGCGGGATATTAAATATGCATTGACACAGTTTACATCTTCGAAAGAATATCTAGCAGAACCGGTTGAAAATCCTCTTAATTTTGAGATTACGGAGCAGCCGGACGGTTATCTGGTCACGGTGAAGACTTTTGGAAAGACCAAGTATCCAACGCAAATCTATGAGGCAGTTTCATATTTTCTGATATTTCTGATCCTT
>DATIAI010000632.1:0-4752 GCA_035458065.1 Algoriphagus sp.
ATTCCGGCTGCCGGCAGCCAAGGCTCATGCCAATGTATCCCAATCCAAGGGCTGATACTTCCAAACCGCTGTTCCCGAATTGTTTTGGGATATAAATTAATCAACCTGTCAAAATTCTTTTTATCAGAAAATTATTAAACAAAGTTGCTAGTCCTCAGGGCTATAAACTAACCTGATTCAAACAATATCTTATAAAAATCAAACAGGAATCAAGTTTGTCTTTTCCTAGGTGAGGTAACAGTGAAAAAGATAATATGGGGGAGATGCCTAGGTGGTATACAAAACAGGCTTTTTTGATCAGCTTGTTTGAAAAACATAAGTTTTCATTTGAAAACTGTCATAAAACAGTGAAGGGCATTATTCAATTTTGCATGGTAAGATAGTCTACAAGCGCTATGCACCCTGTTCACATTCCATCATTCCCCGCCATTTCTGGGGCAATGAAAATCAAAATCCGGATTTTGATCCTTTTTTTGATTTTCGTAAGCATGTCTTTCTATTCTATTTCAAAAGCTCAGGAAGATGGAAACCAACCAATGGTAAGCCACTTCAACGGCACCATCACAGCTACCAATAATGGCATTTCCCTGATTCCTTCTTTTTCCCTCGGTAGGCCTGCTATGTTTTTTGATCTGAGCGTGGGAGGTGAGCGCTTGTCTTTTGATCCAATGTTCCGATTTGGAATGGATGGGAAGCCTTGGTCATTTGTGTTTTGGTGGAGATACAAAGTGGTCAAGGACAGTCGCTTTACACTTAACGTCGGAGCCCATCCCGCATTTATTTTTAGTGAAATGCCGGTTATGGTGGATGGGAAAGAGGAAGAAATGCTGGTGACCAAGCGTTTTTTGGCAGCAGAAGTCACACCGATGTACAAGGTTTCTGACCGATTCAGTTTTGGATTGTATTACCTCCAAGGCCATGGATTCAATCCTACCTCCCCATATCGTACAAATTTCCTAGCATTGAACACGGTAGTTTCGGATTTGCCCATGTTTTGGAACTTGAAGTTTTCGATGAATCCGCAATTTTACTTTTTGCGGGTGGATGAAACGTCAGGTACTTACGTCACTTCAAGTTTTACCCTCAAAAAGACCGATTTCCCAGTCAGTGTCCAATCCATCATTAACCAGAAAATCAATTCTAATGTCCCCGGAGATGATTTTGTCTGGAATGTAGGCTTGCTTTACACCTTTGCCACCGACTACAAAAAAACTAAATAAGATACGCCATGGAGAAAGCAGAAACCCTGGAGGAATTTTACAAACGGAAATTCAACTGGATCCCAGAAAACCTTAAAAATGACCTTGGGCATTTCAATCTTTTCGATTTGGAACCCTATCTGGAGGGAAAGCTTAAAGCAGTTCCTTACCGAAGAAGAGATTTTTATAAAGTGATGCTGTTCAGGGGTGCGAGCAGGGTACATTATGCTGACCGAGTCTACGATGTCAAAAAGCAGGCACTTTCTTTTTCCAATCCCTTGGTGCCGTATAAGTGGGACCATTTTAGTGAGAATTGTTCGGGAATGTATTGCATTTTCAATCCCCATTTTTTCATGAATTTTGGTCAAATCCAGCAGTATGAGGTCTTTCAGCCCAATGGTACCCATGTTTTTGAGCTGACCGATGAGGAAACTAAAAAAGTGGAGGAAATTTTTAACAGAATGCGTGAGGAGTTTGACTCGGAGTACAAATACAAATACGATTCGCTTCGGAACCTGGTGTTTGAGCTGATTCACTTTGGGATGAAGTTGCAGCCGGCTGCAGTTCAACAAACCCAACATGGAAACGCATCTTTAAGGATAGCCTCCATTTTTCTGGAATTGCTTGAGCGTCAGTTTCCGATTGATGAAAGCCATTCCTCCATTCAGCTAAGAACAGCTTCGGATTTTGCGGAGCAATTGAATATTCATGTCAATCACCTGAATCGTGCTGTTAAAGACATGACCAGCAAAACCACCTCTCAGCTTATCGGTGAACGGATCCTTCAGGAGTCCAAGCTCCTTTTGAAACACAGTTCCTGGAATGTCTCCGAAGTGGCCTATTCCCTGGGCTTCAACGAGGTGACACATTTCAATAATTTCTTCAAAAAACAGCTAAATCTCAGTCCTACCCAATTTAGAAAAGGGCCAAAGGTTTAAAGAAAGCACTTAGATAGATTGACTAACAAGAAAGCCCAGGACTAGTGGGCTTGGGGTTTTTATCCAAAATCCCAAAATTTAATCCGAAAAAGAGTCAGCTTTAGTGTTTTGAAATTTAACTTGGGTTTCAATTCATCATTAAGTCTCCCACAAAGCCAATGCTTAAGGACACATTTGGACGTATTCACGATTACCTGCGGATTTCCCTCACGGACAACTGCAACTTCCGCTGCAGCTATTGCATGCCGGTGGAGGAGATGGAGTGGATGCCCCAGTCCAAACTCATGAGCAAGGAGGAGATTTTGAAGCTTGCAGAGACTTTTGTTTCTCTGGGAGTGAACAAAATCCGACTGACCGGAGGCGAGCCTTTGGTCAGAAAAGAATTTCCGGAAATCCTCGCAGGTATTTCCAAGATGCAGGTGGAGACGACCATCACAACCAACGGAGTCCTGATTCACAAGCATATTGAAAACCTGAAAAAAGCAGGGGTCCGTTCAGTCAATGTGAGCCTCGATACGCTCAATCGGGAGAAATTTCAAAAATTGACCCGCAGGGATCAGTTTGACCAAGTTTGGGATAATATGTTGCTGCTTTTGCGGGAAGGATTTCGGGTAAAAGTCAATGCTGTCGCTCTTCATGGAATGATTGAAGATGAAATCTGTGATTTTGTCCAAGTCACAGAAAAGCTTCCGCTTCATGTCCGTTTCATTGAGTTTATGCCCTTTTCCGGAAATCACTGGTCTAGCAAGCAGGTCGTGACAGCAAAGCAAATGCTGGAATTAGTCCAGGCAAAATTCCCGGTCGAAAAACTGGAAGACAAGAAACACGATACAGCAAAAAAATATCAAGTTCCGGGGTTTGCCGGAACATTTGCATTCATCACCACGATGAGTGAGCATTTTTGTGGAGACTGCAACCGGATGCGGCTGACTGCTGACGGAAAGATCAAAAATTGTCTTTTTGGCAAAGAGGAGCTGGATCTTTTGGCTGCTTTACGGTCGGGAGAAGAAGTGATTACATTGATTCAAAAGTCTGTTTCCCGGAAGCATGCCGCACTTGGAGGGCAGTTTACTGCTGACTACCAAAATGCGGATCCTGATAAAATTGATAACCGAAGCATGATCACCATTGGAGGATAAATGAAATCGAGCATGACCCAAATCGACAATCAGAGAGATAATTATAATCCATGTGAGATTCCAACTGACCAATGAAAAAAATTATAAACAGTTGAAAGAATTCATCCCAGTATCCGAAGCCAAGACCATCCTTAAATCCCAAAAAGTAAAAGGGAATCCAGTCTTTTTACCGCTTGAAAAAAGTCTGGGTAAAATCACTGCATCTCCCGTTTTAGCTACAATGGATGTGCCCTCGTTTGACAATTCAGGTATGGATGGGTATGCCATTGCCTGGGATGAAGACGGGGAAGGCAGACATGTAGTGGATGTGATTCAAGCCGGAGCCCGACCTGATTTTGTTCTGGAAAAAGGCAAAGCGGTGCGAATTTATACCGGCGCACCAGTTCCTGAAGGAGCGGATACAGTGATTCCACAGGAAGAAATTGACCGAACGGATGAGATGATTTTTTTCGATTCCCAGAAATTTTTCCGTGGAGCAAATGTCCGAAAAAAAGGAGCCCAATGCCGCGTTGGTTCGGAAGTCGTGCCTGCCGGAACCAAAATTACTCCCGGAACCATCGGCTTGCTAGCTTCTCTTGGAATCCGGGAAATCGAAGTTTTTCCATCTCCAAAAGTTGCCCTGATCCTGACCGGAGATGAGATTATCGATTTAGGCAATGAACTCCAGCCCGGTCAGATCTTCAATGCAAACGGTCCTGCCCTGGAATCATATCTCGGTTTATTGGGAATCACAGACCTTATCCTGCTAAAAGCAAAAGATGAGGAAAGTGAGGTGACTCGCGTAATCGGAGAAGCATTGGGAAATTCAGATTTCGTCCTTCTCACCGGGGGAATTTCGGTTGGGGATTATGATTTTGTAAAAGAAAGCTTGGAGCAAAACGGAGTGGAAGGGCTGTTCTATAAGGTGAAACAGCGGCCAGGGAAACCCCTTTTTGCAGGAAGAAAAGGGGAGAAATTGGTATTTGCACTTCCGGGTAATCCCGCTTCCGTGCTTTCCTGTTTTATCCAATATGTCAAGCCTTGTCTATTGGAGTGGATGGGAAATCCCTCGGCTTGGGCTGGTCCACAATTTCTGCCCATTGCCCGGGATTTCAACAAAAGGACGGAACTGACTTTTTTCCTAAAAGCCAAAATCGAGAACGGCAAAGTCATCCTTCTTCCCGGTCAGGAATCTTTCAATCTTTTACCTTTCGGAGTCGCTGATGGATTGGTGGAAATTCCACTTGCCATTGAACATATTGAGGAGGGGAGCTTGGTGGCATTTTATCCCTGGTAATGGAAGATTGGAGTTGGGTTTTATACGTTTTGATGCCGCTTGCGGCATTTTTTTACGCATCGGTTGGACATGGAGGAGCAAGCAGCTATCTCATGATCTTGGCTTTGATGGGATTTGCACCTGAGGAAATCAGGCCTTCTGCCTTGATTTTGAACATGTTTGTCTCCATGATTTCCTTTTTGAATTATCGAAAGTCTGGA
>DATIAI010000633.1:0-12287 GCA_035458065.1 Algoriphagus sp.
GTTCAAGTTATTCAGACTTTCATGATGTCTGCTTCTTTTTTGGCTAGCAGCTCATCGAGTTTGCTGGAATATTGGTCAGTCAGCTTTTGAACCTGCTCCTCTGCGCGCTTTATGGCATCTTCGGGAGCACCGTCTTTTTGAAGTTTTCTCAAAGACTCATTGGTTTCTTTTCTGACACTTCGGATGGAGATTTTTCCTGATTCACATTCCTGCTTGGCATGTTTTACCAGATTAATTCTTCGCTCTTCGGTCAATGCCGGGATAGTTAGCATGATGGTTTCTCCATTGTTTTGAGGAGCCAAACCAAGATCTGAGTTAATGATTGCCTTTTCAATTTCGGAAATCAGGTTTCTCTCAAAAGGTTTGATTGCCAATGTTCTCGCATCGGGAGTGTTGACAGAGGATACCTGGTTGAGCGGAGTCGGTGATCCGTAATATTGAACCATGATTCCGTCCAACATATTGGGCATCGCCTTGCCGGCACGGATTTTTACCAATTCTGACGCGGTGTGGTCTACCGCTTTTTGCATTAGTTCTTTTGCTTCGTCTAAGAATAACTCGATTTCTTCCATGATTTGATTCAGGATTAAGCGGTGATCAATGTTCCGATTTCTTCTCCAAGTACGAGTTTGCTCAGGTTTCCGGCCTTGTTCATGTCAAAAACGATGATAGGCAGGTTGTTTTCCTGGCAAAGCGTGAAGGCAGTCATGTCCATCACGTTAAGGTTTTTCTCATAGACTTCTGAGAAGGAAATAATATGGTATTTGGTAGCTGTAGAATCTTTTTCAGGGTCTGCGGTATAGACGCCGTCCACACGGGTTCCTTTGAGGACCACATCTGCCTCGACTTCAATCGCGCGAAGAGCTGCTGTGGAGTCAGTAGTAAAATAGGGATTGCCAATACCTGCTCCAAAAATCACGATTCTTCCTTTTTCAAGGTGGCGGATGGCTCTTCTTCGGATGAAAGGTTCACAGACGCTTTCAATTTTGATGCCTGACATCAGTCGGGTAAACATTCCGTTTTGTTCCAGTGCACTTTGCAAAGCCATCGCATTGATCAAAGTGGCAAGCATACCCATATAGTCTCCCTGGACCCGGTCGATGCCGGATTTTTCTGCCTGTACTCCCCTGAAGATGTTGCCTCCTCCGATTACGATCGCAATCTCAACACCCATATCCTTCACTTTTTTGATTTCGTCGGCGTATTGTTGAAGGCGTGAAGGATCGATGCCGTAGTTTTTGTCGCCCATCAAGGCTTCTCCACTGAGTTTGAGCAGAATGCGGTTGTATTTCATCTGTTTAAAATTTGATTTTTATTGGTCAGATGGAATCTCGCAATAGCTATAATCATCCCAGTGTGTGACTTTTTAGTCGTGCTCGATTTCATGTGTTATTTGTGTTTTTCAATGGCCATCCCGATAGCTATCGGGAGAATCTCGCAGAGGCTATAATCATCCCAGGGTGTGACTGTTTGGCCATGCTTGATTTCATCTATTGGATTATTGAATTCTAAAGTTTTCGATCGGTAAAGTCCCGATTTTTATTTGGATTTATTAATCAAAATCTGATCGAATTGACCCTGAAAAGGCTAAACAATCCGACAAATATAATTTCTTCAACTCACAATGCTAGACCAAAATCTAAAAATGGAAAATACTGAGTTAAATTGGAAATGCTAAGGAATTGATTTTATGGACTTTTGGGCTCAAAAAAGGATCTGGATCATCGGTGCTTCTTCGGGAATCGGAGAAGGATTGGTCAAAGTTTTGGCAGAAAAGGGAGCGAAATTGATCATTTCTGCCAGAAATGAATCCAAACTGCATGAGCTGCAGGTCGTTTTCAATTTTTCAAAAATTGAAGTGCTGACCCTTGATGTTGAAAATCATGCATCTCTGCCGGAAAAAACCGGGGAAGCATGGCAAATCTTTGAAGGGCTTGATTATGTGTTTCTGAATGCAGGTATGTCTGTGAGGGATTTGGTGGAGGAAAGCAGATTGGAAGTGGAGCGAAAAATAATGGATATCAATTTTTGGGGACCGGTAGCGGTTACAAAAGAGCTTTTGAAAAAGAAGAAACCAGACAGCAAGCTTCATTTGGTGATCACCTCTAGTCTAAGCGGGAAATACGGCGTGCCAAAACTTGCTGCCTATGCTGCCTCCAAGCATGCCATCCAAGGATATTTTGATTCTTTGAGGGCAGAAACTTTCGGTTCAGGACTTTTTATCCATATCGTCATTCCGGGTTTTATACGAACTAATATTACTGTTGCGGGAATGAGAGGAGATGGAAGTCAAAACGGGAAAATGCAAAATGCCCTTGCCGGCGGTATGGATCCTGAGGTTTGTGCTTCAGGAATACTTAGGGGACTTGAGCGTGGCAAAGAAGAATTTGTCGTCGGAGGTTCGGAGCGGTTTACCGTTCCGCTGAACCGGTTTTTTCCGAACATGATGAAAAAACTAATCCGCTCCAATCCTTTGCAAAGGATCAAAAAAATTCAGAAAACGCTTTTTGGGAAATGATTGGGAAGATTAAAGTAAGCCTTGAAAGTTAAAACTGGATCAGAACCTGATTTTTTTCCACGCTTTGTTTGTGCGAAACTTTTACGTCCTTGACGATTCCGTCTCCGGGCGACTTGATGATATTTTCCATTTTCATGGCTTCCAGTATCAGTACTACATCCCCTTTTTTGACTTCGTCTCCCGACTTAACCTTTAAGTCCAGAATCAATCCAGGCATGGGAGCTTTGATGTCCTTCATGCTTCCAACTCCGTTTACACTCATGCCCATTTTTTCAAGCAAAAGATCAAACCGATCTTTCAATTTTAAAGTGGCGGTTTTATAACCAATTCGGATTTGAAGCGTTTTGGTTTCTCGGTCGATGGATAGCAATTCAGCTTCTATAGATTCATTTCCCTTAATCAGATGGATTTTTCGATCACCGATCCAATTCAAATCCCAAGAAATCGGCTTTTGGTTGACTTTGAGGCTTTCCTCGGTTTTTTCGACCGAATGGGAGGTATTTTGGAGGATAACTGAAAACATTCCTGCTATTTTGGGTGTGAATATACATTAAGCGAGGAAACCACCTCGTCTAGAATTCCCAAATTATCAAACAAATGCATTTGAGGCCAAATAAAATTTTGAATTCCTCCCTGGCAATCGTAAGCTCTGCAATTTTGCTGATTGCCATGTCCTGTAAATCAGACAAAATAATCATTGAGCCTACTCCAGAGCCGGTGACGTTTTCAGAGCCAGATTCGATAGCAGTGATGGACAGTGTCAGAATATTGCAATTGATCCGTGAAAAACAAGCCAAAATCGAATCCTATCAGCCTAGCGCTTGCCGAGAATTTGATTTGCTGCATACTGACTTGGATTTATCTTTCGACTACACAAGACAGGCGGTATTGGGTAAAGCGCGATTGACTTTAAAACCCTTTTTATATCCCAAAAAAGACCTGATCCTTGACGCAAAAGACTTTGAAGTTGGGGCGATCTTTAGGGTGAATGGAGGGGATCTTACCAAGCTATCTTATCGATATGACGAAAAACAACTTCAAATTTATTTGCCTGAATTGCTTTCATCCAATGATACGATTGAAGTTGAAATCAACTACACGGCCTTTCCTGAGCGAAATTCGGGGAATGGAAGTGAAGCCATCACCGATACCAAAGGCCTGTATTTCATCGATCCAATGGACACCATTCCTGGCAAACCAACCATGATCTGGACACAGGGAGAGACTGAGCACAACAGTAAATGGTTTCCGACGATCGACAAACCAAATGAGCGGGCGACTCAGCTTTTCAAACTCACCGTTCCGGATACATTGGTGACCATCAGTAATGGAGTTTTAATCCGGCAAGAAGCCTTAGGGAACGGAATGCGTAAAGATTATTGGGAAATGGCACTCCCTCATGCGCCGTATTTGGCCGCGATTGCCATTGGAGATTTTGGGAAAGTTGAAGATAAATGGGGGGATATTCCGCTTGGATATTATGTAGAAAAAGGATTTGAAAAAGGAGCTGCCAAAGTTTTTGAGAATACTCCGGAAATGATCGGATTTTTCGAAGAAAAACTGGGTGTAAAATATCCATGGCCAAAGTATGATCAGATCGTGGTGAGGGACTTTGTGTCAGGAGCAATGGAAAATACGACTGCTTCGATTTTTATGGAAGAATTAAGACTGAATGAGCGGGAAGCGGTTGATTCAGAGTGGGATTACATTATTGCCCACGAACTTTTTCATCAGTGGTTTGGGGATCTCGTGACGACAGAGTCTTGGTCTAATCTCACCCTGAATGAGGCTTTTGCAAACTACAGTGAATACCTCTGGAATGAACACAAGTATGGAAAAGATCAGGCTGCATTGAAATTAGTTTCGGAGATGGAAGGCTATTTTTCTGAATCAGAATCCAAGCAAGTTGATTTAATTCGGTTTGATTATGATGATTCTGAAGACATGTTTGATGCTCACAGCTACAACAAAGGCGGGGTTATCCTGCATATGCTTCGGGAACATTTGGGAGATGAGGCATTTTTCAAAGCCCTAAATGAATACCTCAATCGATATGCTTTTCAGTCCGTTGAGGTTCATGATTTGAGACTGGCATTTGAAAGGGCGAGCGGCCAGGATTTGAATTGGTTTTTCAACCAGTGGTTTTTGGACAAAGGCCATCCAGAACTTTATTTCGAAGTAGATTATTCTCAGCCGGAGAACATTTTGGTATCGGTTTTTCAGGCTCAAAACCTTGAAAACTCTCCCCTCTTTCAGCTACCTATTGAAGTGAGTTGGTATGTGGATGGAGACCGAAAAACCAAGACGATCTTTCTTAATCAGGCATTTCAACAATTTGCCTTGGAAAATGTGAATCCAGTCAACCAGGTATATATGGACGAGGGAAAAAATCTTTTGGCAAGGAGGTCACAGGAAATCAGTTCAGAGCAATTTGCCCGGCAGTTTAAAGAATCAGAACTTGGAGTAGCGAGGTACGAGGCCTTGGACAGCTTAGTTTCCAGAGAGGCAACTGATCAGTTGCTTGAAATTTTGCCCTTCGCTGTAAAAGACTCCTTTTGGTCGGTCCGAGAAAATGCGCTTGGATTTATGCAAAATGACCCGGAATTGAAATCGATTACTGGGATTGAGGAAATGGTCTATAAAGTGGCTGAGAAAGATCCGAAAAACTCAGTGAGAGCTGCAGCAATAGATCTTTTGTCAGCTTGGGATCCTGATAAGTATCAAAACGATTTCCTTCGGTATGTCAACGATTCGTCCTATTTGGTAGCGGGTTCTGCATTGATGGGATTGGTAAGTGCTGTAGAAACTCCGGTAGATTCCACCGTTATCGGACGATTTTCAGGCGATGAAAATTTCCGGATGACTATTCCAGTGGCTGAATATTACATAATGCAAAGTGTAAGTGGAAAAGGAGGTTGGTTTTTAGACCGAATGAAGCACCTTTCCGGAGAGGGGCTTTATTATTATTTGGGTTACTTCAGTGAATATTTTTCCAGATTTCCAGAGGAAGGAAAAAATGAAGCAGTTGGAGAACTATTGATTTTAATGGGGAAAAGTTCGGAAAAATTTATCCGGTTGGGGGCATTTCAGGCGCTGGTGGGATTTGCCGATGATGAGTTGGTTGTTGGAAAAATAAGCCAGTTAGTGGCCTTGGAAAGTGACTCAGAACTCAAAAACTATTACAATTATTTCCTTGAGGCCTTGAAGGAATAAAATTAATCGGTTGATTTTTAAAACATTGAATTGTCAATCGCGAAAAAGTTTTCAAAATCGGGAAGCATCCTTTGATACTTTGATAAAAGGCTATAATTTTGCCATCCGTTAAGGTCACAAGGGTTCAAAACTGAAGGATTTTAGCGCAGTTGGGGGAATACCAAAGCGGCCAACTGGGACGGACTGTAAATCCGTTGACTTATGTCTTCACAGGTTCGAATCCTGTTTCCCCCACATAGATTGCCCGAATGCGAAATTTTTTTTCTAGTTTTGCAGGGCTTTAAAAAATCCGGTACGCCGGTTTATAAGCGGGAGTAGCTCAGTTGGTAGAGCGGCAGCCTTCCAAGCTGCAGGTCGCGGGTTCGAGCCTCGTCTCCCGCTCTGTGCTTACAGAGCACAATGGGTTAAGCCGACGTAGCTCAGGGGTAGAGTACTTCCTTGGTAAGGAAGGGGTCACGGGTTCAATTCCCGTCGTTGGCTCAATTACAGAGAATTATTATCTAAACATATCTTTAAACTTAAACTGAGGATTTTCACGCATGGCAAAAGCAACCTTCGACCGTTCCAAGCCGCACGTTAACATCGGTACGATTGGACACGTAGACCATGGCAAAACAACCCTGACTGCCGCCATCACTACCGTATTGGCTAAAAAAGGTCTTTCTGAATTGAGAGATTTCTCTTCAATTGATAACGCTCCTGAAGAGAAAGAAAGAGGTATCACAATCAATACTTCTCACGTAGAGTATCAGACTGAAAAGAGACACTACGCTCACGTAGATTGTCCGGGTCACGCTGACTACGTTAAAAACATGGTTACAGGTGCTGCCCAAATGGACGGTGCTATCCTTGTAGTAGCTGCAACTGACGGACCTATGCCACAAACCAGAGAGCACATCCTTTTGGCTCGTCAGGTAGGTGTACCTCAGCTTGTAGTATTTATGAATAAAGTGGATATGGTGGACGATCCTGAGCTTCTTGAGCTTGTGGAAATGGAAATCAGAGAATTGCTTTCATTCTATGATTTTGACGGTGACAATATCCCTGTGATCGCAGGTTCTGCACTTGGTGCATTGAACGGTGAAGAGAAGTGGGTAGAAACCATCATGGAATTGATGAATGCTGTTGATACTTACATTCCAATCCCTCCACGTTTGGTTGACAAAGAATTCTTGATGCCAGTAGAAGACGTATTCTCGATCACAGGTCGTGGTACAGTTGCTACCGGTAGAATTGAAAGAGGTGTAATCAACTCTGGTGAAGCAGTTGATATCATCGGTATGGGTGCTGAAGGTCTTAAGTCTACTGTAACAGGTGTTGAGATGTTCCGCAAAATCCTAGATCGAGGTGAAGCTGGTGATAACGTAGGTCTATTGCTTAGAGGTATTGAAAAATCACAAATCAAGCGTGGTATGATTATCTGTAAGCCAGGATCTGTGAAGCCACACTCACACTTCAAGGCTGAAGTTTACGTTCTTTCAAAAGAAGAAGGTGGACGTCACACTCCATTCTTCAACAAATACAGACCTCAGTTCTACCTTAGAACTACTGACGTAACAGGCGAAATCAAACTTCCAGCTAACGTGGAAATGGTAATGCCAGGTGACAACGTGACAATCGAAGTTACTTTGTTGTCAGCAGTAGCGTTGGAAAAAGGTTTGAGATTTGCGATCCGTGAAGGTGGTCGTACAGTAGGTGCCGGACAGGTTACCGAAATCCTTGACTAATCATACTTAGTATATGTAAACGATGCGATCCCAAATTATTTTGGGATCGCATTTGTTTCTAAAGACTTTATTCCTAATTTTGCGTTCCCATTTGCGGAGCGTTCAATCACACGGGCATAGTTCAATGGTAGAATAGCGGTCTCCAAAACCGTTGATGGGAGTTCGAATCTCTCTGCCCGTGCAGCAAGTAAGTAGACTATGAATCTTAAAAACTTTGTCCTAGAGTCATACGACGAGATGAAAAATAAGGTCACTTGGCCTAAGTTTTCATTTCTTCAAAATAGTGCCGTATTGGTGTTAGTAGCATCACTCATCTTTGCACTGTTTATCGGTGTTGTGGATTTGGGATTTGAGAACATCATGACATGGTTTTATGATTTATTCTAATTGACATTACAGAATGGCTGAACATAAGTGGTACGTACTCAGAGTAGTAGCGGGACAGGAAAAGAAAACCAAGACCTATCTGGATAACGAAATTCAGAGACAGAAAATTGGGGAGTTCATTCCTGAAGTGCTGATTCCTTCTGAGAAGGTATATGAGATGCGTAACGGCAAGAAGCGGGTTCGTGAGAGAAATTTCTTTCCCGGATACGTGCTGGTCAATGCGGATCTTTCCAATGGGGAAGCCAATCACGTAATAACGAGTATCCCGGGTGTAATCGGGTTTCTTGGATCAAACCAGGGGGGAGCTTCCAAAACCCCTGAACCATTACGGCAGTCTGAAATCAACCGTATCTTAGGTAAGGTTGAAGAGATTGATGAGTTTGCCGAGAAGCATGACACACCATTTATAGTTGGAGAAGCCGTAAAAGTAATGGACGGACCCTTCAGTGGATTTACCGGGACAATTGAGGAGATATTTGAGGAGAAGAAGAAGCTTAATGTTATGGTTAAGATCTTCGGCCGAAATACTCCGGTAGAGTTAAACTTTATACAAGTAGAAAAACAAGACTAAGCAATGGCTAAGGAAATCACTGGTTATGTAAAACTACAAGTGAAAGGTGGCCAGGCTAACCCGTCACCTCCAGTAGGTCCTGCTCTTGGTTCCAAGGGTTTGAACATCATGGAGTTCTGTAAGCAGTTCAATGCTCGTACCCAAGAAAAAATGGGTACTGTGCTTCCTGTACTGATTACGGTTTTTTCTGACAAGTCTTTTGAATTCGTAGTAAAAACTCCTCCGGCTGCAAACATGCTGTTGGAAGCTGCGAAAATCAAAAGCGGTTCAGCAGAACCAAACAGAAAGAAAGTGGGATCTGTTACCTGGGATCAGGTAAGAGTGATCGCTGAGACGAAAATGCCTGACCTGAATGCTTTCAAAGTAGAATCTGCCATGAAAATGGTAGCTGGTACTGCACGAAGCATGGGTATCACAGTTTCTGGAAAAGCCCCTTGGGAAGTATAAATAAAAAACAATGGCTAAGTTAACAAAAAAGCAAAAAGAAGCTCTTTCTAAGTACGACGCAAGCCAAATGTACTCCCTGGAGGCAGCTTCTTCACTGGTTAAGGAAATTACCATGACTAAGTTTGACGCTTCTGTAGATGTTGACGTCCGTTTGGGCGTCGATCCACGCAAAGCAGATCAAATGGTAAGAGGGGTGGTAGCACTTCCTCATGGTACAGGTAAAGATATCAAAGTATTGGTTCTTTGCACTCCTGACAAAGCAGCGGAAGCAACCGAAGCAGGTGCAGACTACGTGGGTTTGGACGATTACATTGCCAAAATCGAAGGCGGATGGACTGACGTTGACGTCATCATCACCATGCCTAACGTTATGGCAAAGGTAGGTAGGTTAGGTAGAGTATTAGGTCCTCGTGGCTTGATGCCAAATCCTAAATCAGGAACCGTTACTCTGGATGTGGCAAAAGCTGTAAGAGAAGTAAAAGCCGGTAAGATCGACTTCAAAGTTGATAAATTTGGAATTATCCATGCCGGTGTTGGTAAAGTTTCTTTCTCCCCTGAGCAAATTCAGGATAACGTAAAAGAGCTGATCGCAACCATCTCTAAGTTGAAGCCATCTTCATCTAAAGGTACATATTTCAAAAGTATTCATTTGTCGAGCACAATGTCTCCGGGTATTGCTGTAGACAAGGGTAGCATTCAAGGTATTTAATCATGACTAGAGACGAAAAGAAAGTTATAATCGACAGTCTGACTGAGAAACTTAAAGAAAACCCTTTCTTCTACATCACTGATGCTTCCGGATTCTCTGTAGCTCAAGTGAATGCATTCAGAAGAACTTGCTACGAAAAAGGAGTGGAGTACAAAGTGTACAAAAACACCCTTATCGCAAAAGCTCTTGAAAATCTGGATGCAGACTACTCCAAACTTGCGGGTAGTGCATTGAAAGGGTTCTCTGGAATTATTTTCTCTAAAGAGACTAGTAACCTTCCGGCAAAAGTTTTGCTGGATTTCAGAAAGAAACAAGGTAAAAAAGAGACTAGACCAGTATTCAAAGGAGCAGGGATCGATTCGGATGTATTTCTGGGCGAAAACAACCTTGAGCTGTTGTCTAACCTCAAGTCTAAGCAAGAATTGCTGGGTGATCTGATCGGATTGCTTCAGTCTCCTGCTAAAAATCTCGTATCTGCATTGCAGTCCGGACAGAACAACATCACTGGTGTTCTGAAGACCCTTGCTGACCGAGAAGCAAAATAATCTTATCAAATCATTCAAAAAACAATTAAATAATAATACAATGGCAGATCTTACACAACTTGCAGAACAGTTGGTAAACTTGACTGTAAAAGAAGTAAAAGAATTGACAGATATCCTTAAGGATCAGTACGGCATCGAGCCTGCTGCAGCTGGTGCTGTAGTAATGGCAGGTGGTGGAGCTGGTGCTGCTGAGGCTCCTGCTGAAGAGGAAAAAACTTCTTTCGACGTAATCCTTAAAGCTGCTGGTGCTTCTAAGCTTGCAGTTGTAAAATTGGTTAAAGAATTGACCGGTCTTGGATTGAAAGAAGCAAAAGATCTTGTAGATGCAGCTCCTAAAGCCCTTAAAGAAGGAATCGCTAAGGACGAAGCTGAAGCTTTGAAAAAGTCTCTTGAAGAGGCTGGTGCTGAAGTAGAGATCAAATAATTTGCTGATTTCGTACCTTTAGGTTCGGAATTAGCCCGAAGACCTGACTATCATAGTCAGGTCTTTTCCTGTTTGTGCACAGGATGAAAATTGCATTATTTCAAGTGATAATTGTCACTTTCCGATATTAACTTTCACTATAAACTATACACTACCTTGGCTATCAAGAATCAAACCGAAAGGAAAAGTTTCTCCTCCATTAAGGTGGTCAAAGACTATCCCGATTTTCTCGATATTCAGCTTCAGTCTTTCAAAGACTTTTTCCAGCTGGATACACCTGCAGAGAAGCGCCGGGCAGATGGGTTGTTCAAAGTTTTCGCTGAAAACTTCCCTATCAGTGATTCCAGAGAGAATTTTACTTTGGAATTCATCGACTATGCAGTAGATCCACCAAAGTACAGTGTGGAAGAATGCATTGATAGGGGCTTGACTTACTCTGTTCCGTTGAAAGCAAAATTGCGATTGCTTTGCCACGATGAAGACAATGAGGATTTTGAAACCATCGAGCAAGAGGTATTTCTTGGCAATTTGCCGTACATGACCGAAAAAGGGTCTTTTGTAATCAATGGCGCGGAGCGAGTAATTGTATCCCAATTGCACCGTTCACCGGGTGTATTCTTTGCACAAAGCAAGCATACAAACGGAACCAAGCTTTACTCAGCCCGGATTATTCCTTTCAAAGGTTCTTGGATCGAATTTGCAACTGACATCAATAATGTCATGTATGCATACATCGACCGAAAGAAAAAATTCCCAGTCACCACGCTGTTGAGAGCGATTGGTTACGGTTCAGATAAAGACATTCTTGATCTTTTTGGTCTTTCTGAAGAAGTAGCCGCTACCAAAGCTGCCTTGAAAAAAGCAGCCGGACGAAAGTTGGCAGCAAGGGTTTTGAGAACTTGGGTAGAAGATTTCGTTGATGAGGATACTGGTGAAGTAGTTTCTATTGACAGAAATGAGGTATTGCTTGAGCGTGATACCGTACTTACTGAGGAAGACATCGAAATGATTTTGGATTCAGGCTCTAAGTCCATCATTCTCCATAGAGAAGATGTGAACGTGGCTGATTTCTCGATCATCTATAATACTCTACAAAAAGATAACTCCAACTCTGAAAAAGAAGCGGTAGAAGTTATTTATCGTCAGCTTAGAAATACAGAAGCTCCGGATGAAGCTACAGCCCGTGAAGTAATTCAGAGCTTGTTCTTCTCAGATAAGCGTTATGATCTGGGTGAAGTAGGACGATACAGAATCAATAAAAAACTTGGTCTTAACATCGAGCCTGAGAAAATTGTATTGACCAAAGAGGACATTATTTCTATCGTGAAATACCTCATTGGATTGATCAACTCCAAGGCAGTAGTCGATGATATTGATCACTTAAGCAATAGAAGAGTTAGAACAGTAGGCGAGCAATTGTACAGTCAGTTTGGAGTAGGTTTGGCCAGAATGGCCAGAACGATCCGTGAAAGAATGAACGTACGTGACAATGAAGACTTCAAACCAGTCGATTTGATCAATGCCCGTACGCTTTCTTCTGTGATTAACTCGTTCTTCGGTACCAACCAGCTTTCTCAGTTTATGGACCAGACTAACCCTCTGGCAGAGTTGACTCACAAGAGAAGACTTTCGGCTTTGGGTCCAGGAGGTCTTTCACGTGAAAGAGCCGGCTTCGAGGTTCGTGACGTTCACTACACCCACTATGGTCGTCTGTGTACTATCGAAACTCCGGAAGGTCCAAACATC